>JANXVV010000185.1 GCA_025351525.1 Humisphaera sp.
CCAGCACAGGTCTCGGAGTACCGCGACCTGTGGCACCCGACCCTCATGCGGAAGTTATTTCGAGCCCGTTCCTTAGCACTCCGCAAAAGCCCATCCCATCACAACTCCACCGTCTCCGTCTCGCGCGATTTTATCCCGCTCATCGTCAAAGGCACCACCGCCCCGTGGTAGGCCGGGACATCCTCCTCGTCCAACGCCTTCATTGCCGCATCACTCTTATATTTACCAAACAGCGTAGCCGCCGCGGTCGCGAAAAAACCTTTGAACGACCCAAACGTATCATGCACCGCACTGGCTTCATACCCGCTGTGAACCATGCAGTTGGCGCACTTGGGGTTGCCGCTTTCGGTGCCGTAGCTGGACCAACTGGTGGTCTCCATCAGTTCGGAAAATGTGTCGGCGTAACCGTCCTGCAACAAATAGCACGGCTTCTGCCAGCCGAACACATTAAACGTCGGCATGCCCCACGGCGTGCAGGGGTAGTGCCGTTTGCCCATCAGAAATTCCAGGAACAGAGGGCTCTGATTGAACACCCATCGCTTTTTGCGATTGCTCAGAATCTTCGTGAACAGCTTTCGCGTTTTGGCGCGGCCGAGGAAATGCGTTTGATCGGGGGCTTTGTCGTAACTGTAGCCGGGCGAAATCATCATGCCTTCGACGCCGAGATCCATCATCTCATCGAAAAACGCGCGCACGCTTTTCGGTTCGGTGCCGTCGAAAAGAGTGGTGTTCGTCGTGACGCGGAACCCGCGCTTCACGGCTTCGCGAATTCCCTCGAGCGCGATGTCGTATCCGCCTTCACGGCACACCGAGAAATCATGATGCTCCTTCTGCCCGTCCATATGCACGCTGAACGTCAGATACTTCGTCGGCTTGAAAAGACCGATCTTTTCCTTGAGCAGCAGGGCGTTGGTGCAGAGATAGATGTATTTTTTGCGGGCGACCAGACCTTCGACGATCTCTTTGATCTGAGGATGCAGCAGGGGTTCGCCACCGGGGATGCTGACCATGGGCGCGCCGCATTCGTCGACGGCTTGAAAGCACTGCTCGGGGGTGAGCTGCTTTTTGAGAACGTGAGCCGGGTATTGGATTTTACCGCAGCCCGCGCACGCGAGATTGCAGCGGAACAGCGGTTCCAGCATGAGCACCAGCGGGTACTGCTTGCGGCCACGAAATTTCTGCTTCAGCACGTAGCTGGCAACCGTCCACATTTGGGAGATAGGCACGCCCATACAACTCGGCTCCTTCCGCCGTGAAATCGAAGCGGGGGATCATAGCAGGGATTGGCGTTGCGCCCAACCGACTTGCGGGAGGGAACAGATCACATCCCGATCTGTCGCCGGATGTCCTGGTAGGTGACCAGCAGGAAGACACTGATGATCAGGGCAAAACCGACGATCTGGGCGACGGCCTGCACTTTGGGCGACAGGGGTTTGCCCTGAATCTTTTCCAGAATCAGGAACGTGAAAAGCCCGCCGTCAACGATGGGGATGGGCAGGAAATTCACGACGGCCAGATTCGCGCTGATCATGGCCAGAAACCAGATCAACCAATCCGGGCCTTTAAAGGCAAAGCGCGCCCCGGCGGAGACAATTCCCACCGGTCCCATCATGTTCGATGCGCTGACCGACCCTTGAAACATCCGCTTCAGGGTGACATAAAACTGCAGCACAAAATCGCGGGTCTCACTGATGCCCCAGGCGGCGGCGGTGAACGGGCGATCGGTATGGCGGGTGAACGTGTGCTCGCGAAGCAGCAGCGAATGCGTGGCCCGCAGATTTTTAAGATCCTGCACATCAGCCGCGTTCAAGTTGACGGTGAAAGTCTGCAACTCTTTCTCATATTCGTCGGGATTTTTAGGGTCGGGAATCGAGGCTACGAGCTTATGAGCGCCTTCGGAACGCTTAAGAATATCGCGGAGTTCCAACCAATTGGTCACCGGTTCCCCATCGGCGGAAATGATGCGGGCCCCATCCGGGATGCCGGCTTTTTTCGCGGGGCTATCGGGCAGCACGATGCTGGTGACCGGCGAGAGGTCGGAACCGAGTTGGATGCCCAGGCCGCGATGATCTTTGTCGATCCGCGTTTTCGGTTCGATCCCGTCGACGGCAACGACCTGACCATTCCGCTGGACATAAACCGTCAATGTTTTCCCCGCCTGATACGCCTTGTTGGCGACATCCTTTAGCATGTCCACATCGGGGTAATTTTGAAACGAGACCATGTTCAGCGCCACGATCACGTCACCGGGCAGCACTTTACCTTTGACGGAGGTTACCTCTGAAACGACATCCACCATGGGCCGTGGCTGCAGGCCGATGAAGCTAAGGCCTTTATTTCCGTAGGGCCGTTCGAGGCTGGGTGTGACCGTCTCCTCCCGCGACTTGCCCTGCTCATTTTTCACGGTGATGGAAAAAGGCCGGCCGGCAGAGGCCTGGAGCGCCCGATCGAAGAGGTAATACTCATCGATTTTGACCGGTTTCCCCTCGATCGCCACAATCACGTCGCCCGGCTTGATCTTGCTGCGCTCGGGCAGCATGACCGTCGTATCTTCGATTTTCTTGAAATCCTCACGGGAAATCTCCTTGGGATCGGCACCCAACAAATCCTCGCTCTGGCGAATGCCGAGGCTCAGAAACGATTTGGCATCGGGCTCCATGCGCTCGGGGCGGATCGTCGTCTGCTTGACAATGCCCGGCGAACCGGCGGGTTGATATTCCAACGAGACGCTCGCGTCTTCGCGAAGCAGCGCGGTGTTGAGGGCAATCTTAGTGAAGTCGTGCTGGACGACGCCATCCAATTTTAAGATGGTGTCACCCACATGCAGACCGGCTTTTTGAGCGGGTGAGCCGCCGAGCAGACTGCCGACGATCGGGGCGGGTGCTTTCAAGCCGATCAGAAAGACCACCATGAATCCGATGGCGGCCAGGATGATGTTCATGATGACGCCGGCGGAAACCACCAGCATCCGCTGCGGAATCCCCTTGCGGTTGTAGGCGCGCGGGTCTTCGGCGACGGCATTGGCCTTCAGATCGTCCTGGCCCAGCATCTTCACGTAGCCGCCGAGGGGAATCCAATTCAACCGATATTCGGTTTCACCCAGTCCCAGTTCATCCGAAGCGCGGTTGATCTGCTCTTCGGTATATTCGGAAGGCACCTGCTCGGGCAACGATTTGGCGAGGTGTGCTTCACATCGCCGATGGAGTTCTTTATTGGTCGTGCCGAACTTCCAACCGATCCCCTTCCGCCATGCGAAGAGGGCCTGGCCGAAGCCCACCGCAAACTGCTCGACGCGAATGCCCACCCATTTGGCGGCCAGAAAGTGACCCAGTTCGTGGAAAAAAACCACGAACCCGAATCCAAACACCATCAGGGCGACCATCATTATCTGGTAGGGAAGGCTCATGCGATCGGCTTTCTGTCAGAGATCGTCTAAAAAACTATTGAATCTTTTTCAGCGGCTGTGCCGGAGACACGCGTTTTTCGGTTTGAAAAAACGCGTGCCTTCGGCACAGCCGCTGAAAAATTTCACACGCTCACGGCATTTACAAACCGCTCTGCGGTTCCGCGGGCCCACCGATCGGCTTTCAGCAGATCGTCCAAAGTGGGAGTCGGCTGAACCGCGTGGGAACGAATTGTATGCTCAACCGCCCGAGCAATGCCACCAAACGGGATATTCCCGGCCACAAACGCCGTCACGGCGGATTCGTTGGCGGCATTTAAGACCGCCCCGAGCGTACCGCCAAGACGCGCTACGTGCTGCGCCAACCGAAGTGCGGGGAATCGCTCGAAATCAGGGGGGTGGAAATTCAGCGAAAACGATCGGCTCAAATCCAGTGTACGGCTCACCCCGTGCAATCGATCGGGATACGTCAACGCATATTGGATCGGCGTCCGCATATCCGGCGGGCCCAATTGGGCGATCACCGAGCCATCCACAAATTCCACCATCGAATGAACAATCGATTCCGGATGAATGACGATCTCAATTTTCTCAGGCGGAAGATCGAACAGCCAGCAGGCCTCAATGAGTTCCAATCCCTTGTTGAACATCGTCGCGGAATCGATGGTGATCTTGTTGCCCATTCGCCAGGTGGGGTGATTCAGGGCATCATCGAGCGTGGCGCTTTCGATCTGTTCGAGCGAGGCAGTGCGGAAGGGCCCGCCGCTGGCGGTGAGGATCACTTTCTTGATCTCATGCACGCGGCCGGATTGCATCGCCTGAAAAATGGCGGAGTGTTCGGAATCAACAGGGAGAATCGTCACCCCGCGCCGGCGTGCCAGGGGAATGAGCAACGAGCCGGCCATGACCAGGGCTTCTTTGTTGGCGAGCGCGAGTGTTTTCCCCGTCTCGACCGCCGCGAACACCGCCGGAAGCCCGGCGGCTCCGACGATCGCCGCCAGCACGATGTCGATGTCGTCGCGCTCGACCATCTGCACCACGCCGGCAGCCCCCACATACACCTGCGTGCGCGTACCCTCAGCCGCCTGCCGCACCCGATCCGCCTGCGCATCATCGGTCACTGCGACGGCAGCCGGTTGAAACCGCTTCATCTGTCCGATGAGCTTATCGACCTGGCTGTGCGCGCTGAGAGCCGCCACCTGATAGCCCGACCCAAGGTGGGCCACGACATCCAGGGCGTTCGTTCCGATCGATCCTGTGGAGCCAAGAATGGCAATCCGTTTGGCCATCGCGGGATTACTATAGCGGCGGGAAGGGGGATGACAAGAAGGGAAAGGACTCCGGTGTTTGCGAGGGGAGCAACGCGTCGGGATCGGGCGAGGGCACGAGCATTCCGTTCGCGGCGTAGCCATCGCGTCGAATGGCGGCCAGCAGCCAGTCGTTGCGGCCGTCGGCGGGGTCCAGCTCCATAACCACGACCAGAACAGCCGACTTCGCGGCTTTGCGGCTGCATTCATTTTTTGGATTGACCTCTGCCGTTCCATCGCAGTCGATCCCGCTCGCGCCATGGTGCCTCATCAGGCATCGTCGTTCAGGCGCGATGGGCCTGTAAAAGTGAGGCCGATGCGATGGATTCCCTCTCGTCCGGGAAGATCGAAGCGTGCGGCCCTGAAATGGGCGGCCGCGATGGGCGGAATGGACGTTGTCACCCTTTCATCAGGGTCTTAAACTGCAATCATAGTTGCTCAAACCCGAGTCTGAGGTTCTCAAACCCGAGTCTGAGGTTCTCAAACCCGAGTCTGCGGTTCTCAAACCCGTGTCTGAGGTTCTCAAACCCGTGTCTGAGGTTCTCAAACCCGAGTCTGAGGTTCTCAAACCCGTGTCTGAGGTTCTCAAACCCGGGTCTAAGGTTCTCAAACCCGAGTCTGAGGTTTGCAAACCCGGGTGTGAAGCTCTGACACCCGGGTGTGAGCGGCCTTAAGTATGGAAGGGAGCCTCCCGGGTCGGTGCAACCGGTTGAGGGAGGGGGGTGGCCTTGGAGTAAGCCG
>JANXVV010000548.1 GCA_025351525.1 Humisphaera sp.
GCAGCGTTTCGTCCATCACGCCGCCGAAAAAATCATCGTCCCCTCGGCCTCCGTCGCCCGCGTTGCCATGGAGCGCGCCAACGTCCCGGCCAACAAGATCATCACCATCCCCAACGTCGTCGACCCCGCCGATTTTTCACCTTCGCCCCTCCCCGCGCTCAGTCCACGGCCTTACCCGATCGGATTCATCGGCCGACTCGACCCGGTGAAAATGGTGCCCGATCTGCTGCAAGCCGTCGGCCAACTCGGAGACCTGGTCCATCTCCACCTCTTCGGCGACGGCCCCGAACGCGAAGCGATCCACCGCACCATCCGCCTGCTGAACTTAGAAAGCCGCGTCACCCTGCACGGCTTCATCCCCCGCCCGCAGGATGCCCTGTCTCAAATCGGCCTGCTGGTTCTCCCGTCGATCAGCGAAGGAATGCCGATGGTTCTGATAGAAGCCATGGCCGCCGGCGTCCCCGTCATTGGCCGCAATGTCCCCGGTGTGAAGGACGTGATCCTCGACGGTGAAACCGGCCTGCTCGCCCCCTCACTGCTCATCCCCGATCTGGCGGAAACGATCCGCCGATTGGTCACCGATCCCGGCCTCCGAAGCCGGCTGACACAAAACGCCACAAAACGAATGCGAATGTGTTATACTTGGGAAACGGTGTTGACGCGATATAAAGAGGCACTGGGATTCAGATAGAAGCCTGTTTTTCAATCATTCTCGCCGCGCCACGGTGCGTGCCCGACAGAATGCCATCAATTTTTCTTCAGCAGATCAATTCCCCTCCCGCGATCCGGATCGCCGCGATCGATGGCGGTGCGCATGGCTCGAAGATTTTTCAGCAGCGATTCGACTTGCTTCTGGGATTCGGGGAGTTGGGTGATGAGGAGCAGACCGCCCAATTCTTTGATGGCACCGATTTGACCGCCATTGTCGCGCCAGGAATTGGGGTCGACGCATTCTTCAATCAGGTGTGTCAGCATGTCGATGTTCTCCTGGCGGGTGTAGGTCGGCATCTTCCTCCACTTTTTCTGCGGATTGAGCCGGGACCGGCAGGCCGATCAACGCGACGGTGAGCAGGAAAAGGACGATTTGAGTTTTTTTGGGCATGGGTGCTTTCGCGTAGCATGGGCCACCAGCCCATGTTTTTCAATTCGAAAACATGGGCTGGTAGCCCATGCTACAAATTATTTCACCGGCTGTCAGAATATCTGAGTGTAGACTGTCGGCAGGAAAATGCGTGAACTCCCGGATCAGATAACAGATGATCCTTCGCGTTGTACACACTCTCCTATGGCGTTGCTTCCAATCAATGATCTACGGCGCTCTCTGGTTCCACCGATGAAAAACTTGCTTTCAGGACTGACCGGTGTATTGATTTTAGCCTGTCTGGCCGCCGGCCCGGCGACTCGACCGGCGGCAATCGCGGCGTTTCGAGGCGGTGGGGGCTTGATCGGTGAAGCTGAAAAAATCGCCCCTCCCCCGATGAAGTTGCGGTGGACCTATCAGACCGGCGATGAAAAGCAGCGATCCTCGGTCGAGTCGGCGGCGACGATCACCGCCGACACCGTCTACGTGGCCGACGATCGCGGTACGCTGCACGCGATTGATTTGACGACCGGGAAGGCGAAGTGGAAATATGAGAGCGAGGGTGGATTTGACACGTCGCCGCTGGTGATGGATGGCCGTGTTTTCCTAGGCGATCTGGCGGGGCTGTTCCACTGTGTGTCCGCCGTGGATGGGAAAAAGATTTGGGTCTTCGACAGCGAAAGCGGCGTGCATGGGTCGGCGAATTCCGATGGAACGCACATCCTTTTCGGCAACGACGGCGCGCAGATCATCTGTCTGGACACCGACGGCAAGAAGCAGTGGGTTGCCGTCGCTGGTGATCGCATCAATGCCGCGCCGTCGATCGGGGCGTTGCCGGATGGGCGGTGGGTCGCGCTTTTTTCAGGCTGCGATTCGCATCTCCGCGCCATCGAACTGAAAGCGGGGACTGAGATTTTCTCTTCGGAAATGGGGGCGCTGGCCGCCGGTTCACCGGTGATGTTGAAGGATCGAATTGTCATCGGCACGGATCGCGGGCATGTGCTGTGTTACGCGCTCGATGGGAAACCGCTGTGGGATTACGACAAGGTGAAGGATGAGGCGATGGTCTATTCGTCGCCGGCGGTGGCGGAGGGGATCGTGGTGGCGGGGGCGCGCGATCGGCTGGTTCACGCGATGACGCTCGCCGATGGAAAACCGCTTTGGACTTTCGCCACGCGCGGCGATGTCGATTCGTCGCCGTTGATCAGCGACGGGCGTGTCTATGTCGGCAGCAAGGATAAAAAGCTCTACGTGCTGGATCTGAAGACCGGCAAATCACTGTGGGAGTTCACGGCGGCTCGTGCCATCACCGCTCCACCGGCGATCGGACAGGGTGTGCTGGTCATCGGCGACACTAAAGGCAACGTGTATTGCTTCGATGCGAAGGACAAATAGAGTCACTGAGCCATTTCGTTTAGCGGTGGCCCGGAGGGCCGCGTTTCTTTTCGTCTTCAAGGCACCAACTGCACGCAAATCAATTCCTTTGAATCCCTCAGAAATAATTTCCCATCCGCATACGCCGGATTACACCAGTTGTTGGTGCAGACGCGCACCCGGCTGATCTCGCGAAACGCCGTCGGATCAATGGCCACCAATGCGAGCTGCCCATCGTCAGTCAAGATCAGAAGATTTTCGCCCGCCACGATCATACCCACGTGGGCTTTATCGGCTTTACCGGTGAGAAACCCCTCTTTGGACCATGTCTGCTTGCCGGTTTTCGCATCCACGCAAAGAAGATTTTTGCTGGGCCCAAGTCCGTAGAGATGTTGGCCGACCGTTACGGGGCTGGAAAAGTTGATCGCGGAATCTTTCACGGTCCACGCGATTTCAGAGGCGATGCCGTCACCGTTGGGCGTGAGTTTGACGCCGATCAAACCGGCGGTGTGTGAGGCGATTATCACCATATCGTCGGCGACGACCGGCGTGGTCACATGCCGTGCCAGCGATGTTTTGACGGGAACGCGCCAGAGGAATTTGCCGTCGGCCCGCGCGATGCCCATCAGCCCATCCGCCATGAACCCGATGATCTGCCGTTTGCCGGCGATGGTCGCGATGATTGGGGCGGCGTAACCGGGAATGTCGCTTTCGGATTTCCAGATGACCTGGCCGTTCTTCTTGTCGAAGCAGACGATGCTCGCGCCGGGACCGCCCACTTCGGCGATGAGATGCTCGCCATCCACGAGGGGTGAACCGGTGTTGCCATGCCGACTGGCTCCCTCGGCCTTGCCTTTTTCACCGATGAAGACCGCGCCGAAATCCTTCACATAGTTGGTGCGCCAGATCACTTTTCCATCGGCGGTGTCGAGACATTGCAGTTCACCGCGGCAGGATTGCACGTACACGCGATTGCCATCCACCGTCGGTGTGCAGCGCGGGCCGGGCGGGCTTTGGCTGTCCTTTTGAACCTCATCCAACGGCACGCTCCACAACACATTTCCGTCGGCGGCGTCGGAGGCGTGAACGACTTCCTTGCCATCCTGATGATCGAGGTAGAAGACCTTCCCGCCGCTGACCACGGGGGAAGCCACACCGTTGCCCAGGGGAATGTGCCAGAGGATTTTGGGTGAATCGGGAAGCGACTTGGGGATCGGCTCACCTGCCGGGACGTACCCTGTCCGCTCCGGCCCGCGCCACTGCGGCCAATCGGCGGCCTGGAGATTCATGCAGTAGATCGGAAAGGCCAGTAGAAAGGCGAGTGATTTGAAACTCATAGCGACTCATCCTGCTTCATGATCATGTCAAACACTTCCTGGCTGGTCTTGGCGAGACCGAGCGACTGGCGGAATTTATCGATGGTCATCAGTCGGCTGATGCGGGCGAGGGCGTGGATGTGCGGACCGGTTTTGTCGGGCGGCGAGGTGAGCAACCAGATCAGCGAAACGGGTCGGCCATCGATGGCTTGGAAGTCGATCGGTGTGCCGGCCCTGCCGATCGCCATCACCAGATCTTTGGTGGCCGCGCATTTCCCGTGGGGGATCGCCAGTCCGTTGCCGATGCCGGTGGTACGGGTGGATTCTCGCTCCAGCACGGCATCGAGCACTTTCTTGGCGTCGGTCACGTCGCCGTTCTTCGCCAGCAGATTAACCAGCTCGGCGATCGCGTCGTTTTTGCTCAGGCTTTCGAGCGGGACCTTGATATTCTCGGGTTTCAGGATGTCGATCAAGCGCATAGCTCACTGCTCCACAACACCCGGCACGGTTAAAAATAGGGAAGCCCGTCAGGCCACCGTTTCATCCGGGTAGATGAAAGCGGTAAATCCTAACCAGCGACGGGGAGGGTGGCAATGGAGGGGAAGAGAGTTGTTAGTGGAGAGTGGAGAGTGGATAGTAAGAAAAGGCGGGAGAATTTTCTTACTAACAACTTCCTCACTTCCTCACTTCCCCACTACTTCACAATACTACTCAATTTGAAGATGGGCAGAATGATGCTCATGGCGATGAAGCCGACGACGCTGCCCATGAGGACGATCATTAGAGGCTCGATCATCGCGGTGACGCCTTTGATCACGCCCCTGAGTTCGCGGGAATAAAATTCGCTGACTTCATCCAGCACTTCACCGAGCTTGCCGGATTCTTCACCGGCGCTGATCATCTGCACGACGGATCGCGGCAGCAGCGGACTTTTGTTGAGCGGAGTGGAGATTTTTTTCCCCTGTTTGACAGCGCTGTGCACCGCCCGCCACATGCGGCGATAGATCACGTTGCCGGCGATCTCGGAGGTGATGCTGATCGTGTCCAGCATCGGCACGCCGGCATTCAGCAACTGGCCCATCGTGTGCAGACTGCGGCTGATGTAGAGCGCGCGGAACAATTTTTTGAACAACGGTATCGACAGTTTTGTCTTATCCCACCAGACCCGGCCCCAATCCGTCCGCAGCATCAGCACGAATCCCCAGACCAGACCAATCACGCCCGCCAGCAGTAAGTACCAATAGTTGACCATGAAGCTGGAGAGAGCCATCAGAAATTTCGTCGGGGCGGGGAGGGCCGCTTCCTTGCCTTTGAAGATTACCAGGAAACGCGGCAGCACGAAGGTGAGCAGGAAGATCGTCGTGCCGATCGCCATCGTTCCGATGATGCCGGGATAGATCATCGCGCCGCGCACCTGGCTGGCGGTTTCGATCTGCTGCACGAGGTAACCGGAGATTTTGTCGAGCATCTTGCTGAACCCGCCGGAGAGTTCAGAGGCCTTGACCATATTAATATAGAGCGGCGAGAACACCTTTGGATGGCGCGAGAGCGCTTCGGAGAACTGCTTGCCGCTCTCGACATCCTTGCGCATCTGAATCAGCATTTCCTTGAATTTCGGATTGACGACCTGCTCGGAGATTCCTTCGATGGCCGCCCGAATGCTGATGCCCGCGCGGATCATCACCGCCAGTTGATTGGTGAATGTCTGCACATCGGTGGCGCTCGGGCCAAAGCTCAGGAAGGTGTTGATGTCGAACTGTTTCTTACCGCCGTTACCGAGCGCGGGAGCCAGGGCGATAATGTACTCGCCGCGATCGCGCAGTTGTTTTGACGCCGCCGACAAAGTCGGAGCGACGAGAACGCCGGCTTGCTTCTTGCCCTGCGCGTTGCTGGTTTCGTATTGATAGGTTGGCATGATCGTCAGTGGTCAGTTGTCATTTGCCAGTTGCCAGTTGCCAGTTGCCAGTTGCCAGTTGCCAGTTGCCAGTTGCCAGTTGCCAGTTGCCAGTTGCGCGCGGTCCGAGATTCGTGTGAGTTGATGCATTGCATTCCAACTGACAACGGACCACTGACAACGGACAATCATGCCGCAAGCGATCGTTCCAGTTTTTCAGGATGCGCCGCCTGTGATATCGCGTCTTCCTTCGTGATGTAGCCGTTCACGAACAACTGCTTGATCGAACTGTCCAGCGTCTGCATCCCGATCGCACGGCTGGTTTCGATCACGTTCAAAATCTCGAAAATTCGATTCTCGCGAATGCAGTTACGCACGGCGGGGGTGCAGAGCATGATCTCGACGCCGGGAATCATGCCGGGTTGATCGGCACGCTTGAATAATGTCTGGCTGATGACCGCCTGCAGCGTGTTGGCGAGCATCGAGCGGATCTGATTCTGCTCGTCGCTCGGGTAGACGTCGATGATTCGCTCGATCGTCTGCGGGGCGTTGACGGTGTGCAGCGTGCTGAACACCAGATGGCCGGTTTCGGCGGCGGTGATGGCGGCGCTGACGGTCTCCAGATCGCGCATTTCACCGACCAGAATCGTGTCGGGATCCTGTCGCAAAACATGCCGTAGACCGCTTGCGAAACTGGGGACATCCGAACCGACTTCGCGCTGCTCGATCGCGCATTTGTTGCTGATGAACGAATACTCGATCGGGTCTTCCAGCGTGATGATATGGCCTTGCTCCCGGTTGTTGATCGCATCGACCATCCCGGCCAGTGTCGTGCTTTTGCCCGAGCCCGTGCCACCGGTGACCAGGATCAAACCGCGCGGGAGATAGGTGAGTTTTTTGACGATGTCCGGGAGAAACAATTGCTCGAGCGCGCGAACTTTGCTGTTGATGGTTCGGATGGAAAGCGCCACGCTGTTCCGCTGATAGTGCGCGTTGACGCGGAACCGGCCCACGCCGGCGATCTCATAGGAAAAGTCGCTGTCGCGCTTGATCTCGAAATCGGCCCACCGCTTGTCGTTCATCATCTCTTTCGCCAACCGAATCGCGCCCTCGGGCGTGACGATGGGAAGATCCGTCGGGGCCACCACGGTGTGAATGCGGTAGAGCGGGGGCGAGCCGACATTGATGTGGATGTCGGAGGCTTTGGCCTCGACGGCGTTGCGGAGCATGTCGTTTAGAAAGCTCATTACTTGTCCTCGTTCCAATAAGGAGCAGGCTGGAAGCCTGCACCACAATTGCGTCTAAGCCGCGTTTTCCGTCACCCGCAGGATTTCATCCACGGTGGTCATCCCGGCTTTCACTTTCAGAAATCCATCTTCCCGCAGTGAGACCAACCCGCGCTCGCGACAAAGTTTTCGCAGATGATTCACATCCGGGTTGCGGGTCACCATGTCGCGCAGTTGATCATCCATCACCAGAAGTTCATAAATTCCGAGACGCCCCGAATAGCCGGTCTTGCGGCAGCGGTCGCAACCCTTGCCGCGATACACTTTTTCCGAAGTGAAACCCTGCGTCGTCAAAAATTCGCGCATCTCCTCCGTCGGCGTGTAATCTTCACGGCAGGTCTGGCAGATTTTGCGAACCAGCCGTTGGGCAAGAATGGCGTTGACGGCGGCGCTGATGAGATAGGGCTCGACGCCGATGTTGATCAGTCGGGTGATCGATGCCGGCGCATCGTTCGTGTGCAGAGTGCTGAGAACCAGATGCCCCGTCAGTGCGGCCTGCACGGCGATGCGCGCGGTTTCCGCATCGCGGATTTCACCCAGCATCACCACGTCCGGATCCTGCCGCAACAGCGAGCGCAGAGCCGCCGAAAAAGTCATGCCGATCTTCTCATGCACCTGCACCTGGTTGGCGACGGGCAGGTTGTATTCGATCGGGTCTTCGACGGTGCTGATGTTGAGCTTGTCGCCGTCCATGCAGCGGAGCGAAGAATAAAGCGTCGTGGTTTTACCGCTGCCGGTGGGGCCGGTGACCAGCAGAATGCCGTGCGGCATGTCGATCTGGTTTTTCCAGATCGTCATCGAGTCCTCGCCGAATCCCAGATCCTCCAACGGCACGTTGATTGAGCGGTTGTCGAGAATTCGGACCACGACTTTTTCACCGAAGCCGGTCGGCAGGGTGCTCATGCGAAGATCGACCTTGCGCCCGTGAACGATCGTGCGGATACGGCCATCCTGCGGCAGGCGGCGTTCGGAAATGTCCAGATTCGCCATGATCTTCATGCGCGACACGATCGACGAGTGCATCGAATGCGGCGGGTTCATCGACTCGAACAATATCCCGTCGATTCGATACCGGATTTTAAGCGTCTTCTCTTTGGGCTCGATGTGAATGTCGCTCGCGCCCTGCTTGATCGCGTCGAAAATCAGAAAGTTGACGAAGCGGATGACCGGCGATTCGCTGCCGGATTTTTCCAGATCGGTGACATCATCTTTTTTGGTCTCGACGATCTGCACATCGTCTTCGCCCATGTCCGCAATGATTTCGTCGACCTTGACGTCAGCGGCAGTGCTGCTGGTGAGTTGCTCGAGCAGGCGGTTGATGTCGGCGGTCGGTGTGACCACCGTGCGGCATTCGCGCCTGGTTTTCCGCTTCACCTCGTCGACCAGGAAAACATTCGCCGGGTCGGACATGCCGAGAATCAGGGCTTTGCCGTCGAAGCGCAGGGGCAGGATGGAATGCTTGCGGACGTAGTCTGGCGGAAGCAGCGCGAAAGCCTGCGCGTCCACTTCGCTACGATCCGGCACTTCAAAGGCCAGGCCCATGCACTCGGCCTGTGCCGACAGAATCTGCGACTCGCTGGCGGCGTTCATCGTCAGGAGCACTTGCGCGATCTGCTTGCCGGGCGTTTGGGCCTGCGCCAGCCGTGCCTGCGCGAGCTGTTCCTGGGTGATCTGCCCGCCGTCCAGCAGGATTTGCTCGACGGATTTGCGAACCCGCTCTTTTTTGGGGGTAAACAACTGCACCACATCCCGCGGCGGCAGAAGCTCGGTGGACTCCTCCATTTCCGGAGCGGCATCCAGGGTGGCGGAGGTTGTAGCACGGCGTCCGAACATAATTTTACTTGGTCATCCTCAACTCGAACCGATACGCACCACTTTTCACGATCACCGCGTTCGGGGTGATCTTGTCCACCGAGAAGGCGTCGACGGTGTCGCCTTCCTGATACATCGCGTTGTTGATCATGCAGGTTTTGCGATTGGCACGGATCACGATCGATTGAAGCTGCATGGCCTGAGCCGTCTTCATGATCGCGGCTTTCTCCGCCTCTTTCTTCACGCGGGCGATTTCGACGGGATCCTCGGTCGGCTCCAACTTGGCGATCATCGAATGAAACGGATTGGCTTTCAGGTCGCTTAGGGGGACCTGGGCCACATTCGTGTAATCACGGAACTGCTCGACCACATGGGCGGTTCCATCCAGCAGGCGACGCAGCAGGGTGATGTTGCCGTTGCCGCCTTTCATGAAGTCGTCGATGGTGCTTTCGGCGCTGACCAACATGGGATCGGCAGCTCGGGCGGATTGGGGGCCCGTCCGCAGATACATGAAATAGGTGCCGGCGCAGCCGATGGCGATGATGACGAACAAAGTGACCGCGCTGCGATTGATCGGCTTTCTCGCTTTCGTGATGACGTCGGATCCTTCGCCGGAATCATCAAAACTTTCGTCGGCTTCCTGCGCGCTCTCGGCCGCGGCTTCGTTCGTTTCGCCCGGCGGCGTCTCGGAACCCACATCTTTTGGTATTGCAAAACTCATGACAACCTCATCTCGAAACGAATCACTTACTAACGCTCGAAATAATTTCCGCGTTCGGCTTGGGTGCCACAGGTCGCGGTACTCCGAGACCTGTGCC
>JANXVV010000229.1 GCA_025351525.1 Humisphaera sp.
GTGGCCCGCGGCACGGATGACGGGGGCGAAGGCATGCCGGTGGAAGAGAGCGGGAACATGCTCCTGCTCTGCGACGCGATCGCCCACGCCGACGGCAACGCCGATTTCGTCACCCCCTGGTGGCCGCAACTGACGATGTGGGCGAAGTATCTCGAAAAGTACGGCCTCGATCCCGAAGAGCAGCTTTGCACCGATGACTTCATGGGCCATCTGGCGCACAATTCCAACCTGTCGGTGAAAGCCATTCTCGCGCTCGCCGCCTACGGTGACCTCTGCAAAATGCGCGGTGACAAAGCGGGTGCCGAGAAATACGCCGCCCTCGCCAAAGCCGATGCCGTGCATTGGATCAAAGTGTCCAGTGATGGCGACCATTCCCGCCTCGCGTTCGACAAGCCGAACACATGGAGCCAGAAGTACAATCTCGTTTGGGACCAAATTCTCGGCCTGAATGTTTTCCCCCCCGCCGTCGCCAAACAGGAGATCGCCTACTACCTGAAAGTGATGAACCAATACGGCGTTCCCCTCGACTCGCGAACGAAGCTCACGAAAACGGATTGGTCGCTCTGGAGCGCCACGATGGCCGACAATCAATCGGATTTTGAAAGCATCGTTTCGCCCATTTACGATTACCTGAATCACACCACCGCCCGCAGCCCGCTGGTCGATTCCTACGAGACCGACAGGATCGGCAGCGACGGCATGAGGTCGCGGCCAGTGGTCGGCGGCATCTTCATCAAGATGCTTTCCGACCCGCAAATCTGGAAGAAATGGGCCGGTCGCGATCAAACCAAAATCGGACCCTGGGCTCCGCTTCCCCGGCGGCCAGTGGTGACGGAGGTGGTGCCGTCTTCGCAACACCAGCCGCAAACGTGGAGCTACACGATCGACAAACCGGCGAACGATTGGACACGGCCTTCCTTCGATGCCGCCGCCTGGAAGCAAGGCCCCGGCGGGTTTGGCTCGAATGGCACCCCCGGCGCGGTCATCGGCACGGAGTGGAAGTCGGATGACATCTGGATTCGCCGTGAGTTTGTCATGCCCCAGGGCGGGCACCCCAATCTTCATCTGATCGTGTACCACGACGAGGATGTGGAAATCTACGTCAATGGAGTTTTCGCAGCTTCAGAGAGCGATTTCGTGAATTCCTATGAACCGATGGACCTCAGCGGTGCCGCCCTGTCGCTGCTGAAACCCGGTGCCAAAATCACGCTGGCGGTTCACTGTCATCAGACCAAGGGCGGGCAGGGTGTGGATGTGGGGTTGGTGGATGTGGTGGAAGGGACGACGAAATAGCCCTTGTGCGGAAGCGAGTGTATGGAAAAAGCAGTTGCAGCGCATTCGGCACTCCGGTCCCCTCCCCCCATGTACTCATGGGGGGAGGGTTAGGGTGAGGGGTTTTTTCTTGTTCGTAAAAATACCTGCTATTTACCGAGTCCGCAGAAGAAAAAGGCAAGACCCCTCACCCTAACCCTCCCCCCGGAGTACCGGGGGGAGGGGATAGGATCGACGAAAAAGAACTGAACGGCATTCGTGCCGTTCAGTTCTTTCATTTAGAGGGCAGGTAAGTCTCGATCGCTGCAAGTCATTCAGACCTTCTTACCCCCTCCGCCCGTGCCGCCGCCGGTGCTGGTGGAACCGCTCTTCACGATGATGCTGAAGTTGCCTTTCAGCGTGGTGTTGAGGGTATCGGTCACATTGATGGTGAGTGTGCCGGTCGAGGCCAATGTGAACGAGAACGTATGGGCACCGCTGTCCGCCGCCGTGAAGGTGTAGTCGACGGGGAGAAGATTTCCGCCTCCGGAAGGCCCGCTGAAGTGAACTTTGCCGGTGTAACCGACGATGGTGTTCCCGAACGCATCGACCGCCGCAAGAGTGGCGGTGAAAGCCGTGCCGGTGGTGGCGTTGGACGGTGACCGGAAGGCAAAACCGGCCAGTGCGGCGGGGGTCACGAAGATGTCGCGCTGGAAGGTCATCCAGGTCGGGTTGGTCGAATCCTGCACCGTCAGGGTTTGACCGCCGGAGGATTTGAACGCGAAGTTGAAGGTATGTGAGCCGTTATCGGCGGCGGTGAAGGTGTAGGTGGCGGGCAATGTGGAAAGGACATCGCTGGTCGTCAATCGGACGGTCCCGCGATAGCCGGATGCCGCGTTGCCGAAAGAGTCGGACGCCTTCACGGTGAACGACAGATTCGTACCGGCGACACCACCGGTCAGCAGTGTCGTCGTGATCGAGGTTGCGGCCCCGGCGGTGATGATGATGCCCGTCTGCGTGCTGGAGATCAGACCGTTGCCGTAATCGCGAACGGTGAGCGATTGGGTGCCTGCGGTTCGGAGCGTCACGCTGAACGTGTGCGTGCCGTTGTCCGCCGCCGTGAAGGTGTAGTAGGGCAGGCTGGCCCCCAGGTCGGTGCTGCTGAAGACGACGGTGCCGGTGTAGTCGACGGCCACGTTTCCGAAATTGTCATAAGCGGTGATCGTCACGTTCTGGGCGGTGCCGGCGAGGGCATTGCCGATTGTGGTCGTGACGAATTTCGCCGCGTTGCCCGGTGTGCCGACGATGGTCTCCGACGCCGTGAGGGTCGGCGTGGCGATATCGGTGGCGGTCAGGGTTTGGGTGCCGAGCGTCACCGGCGTTACCAAGAAGGAGCCGATGCCGTTCACCAGCGGAGCGTTGGCTCCGAGGATCGTCTGTGCATCGGAACTGCTGAGATGAACGGTGCCGTTGTAGCTGGTCGCGATGTTGCCGAAGATATCCCGCGCCGTGACGGTGAGCGTGTGCGCCGAACCGATATGACCGCCGCCGCCCACGAGGCTGAGCGAGCTGACCACGGTCGGGGTGACGAGGATGGAAGTCGACACACCGACGGTGGCGGCGGTGATCGTGTCGCGAGCCGTGATGTTTTGTGCGCCGGCGGTTTTCAACGTCGCGGTGAAGGAGTGCGTTCCAAGGTCTGCGGCGGTGAACGTGTAATCGGTGGGCAGTCCCGCTTGAAGATCCGTGCTGGTGAAATGCACGGTGCCGACATAGTCGGCGGCCAGGTTGCCGAAGTTGTCATACGCGGTGATCGTGATCGCCGCCTGATTGCCGGCGACGACGGTGGCATCCGCCGAGATCACGAATCGGCTGGCCGGGGCACCGGTGACGACCACGCTGAGACTGCCGGTGAGCGCTGCGGGACCGTTGGCGGTGATCGTCTGCGCGCCCAACGTGAACAGGGCCACGCCGCTACCAAAGGTGTGCGTGCCGGCATCGGTGCCGATGAAGGTATAGGTGAAACCGGTCATGCGTGCATCGGTGGTCACGACATGGACCGTGCCGAGGAAGTCGGCGACGGTGTTGCCGTTGACATCGACGGCAGTCACGGTCAACGGTAACGCAACCCCGGCGGCGGTCGTCGCGGGTGCAGACACTTTAAAGCCCACGGCCGTGCTGACATTCGTCGCCGCGATCGCACCGTTGACCAGCACACCGACCGAGGAAAGATTCGCCCCGGCGATGTCGGCGACCCCGTCACCGTTGTAGTCCGCCGCCGCGAATGCCAGACCGGCACCGGTAGTCGTGGTGGGCGCGGAGAACGTGCCATCCCCGTTATTCAACTGAATCTGATAGGTCGATCCGTTCGACGAAACCAGATCTTTTTTCCCGTCCCCATCCACATCGACCACGTTCAATTCCCAGGGTTGCGAGCCGCTGTCGTAGCTGTGATACGGCTTGAAAGTGCCGTCCGGGTTGCCCAGTAGAATGGTGATGCTGCTGGAGGTGTAGGAGTTGGCGACGATGACATCGGGATTGCCGTCGCCGTTCACGTCTTCCACCTGCATGCGGTACGGGGCGGAGAAGGCGTTGTAGCTGACGTAGGGCTGGAAGGTGCCGTCGCCGTTGCCGATCAAGGTGCCGACCGTGCCGGCGCTGAGCGCATTGGCGACGACCAGATCGAGCTTGCCGTCGTGATTCAAGTCCACCGCTTTCACATCCTGGGGCGATGTTCCGGCGGCATAGCTGACCAGCGGTGCGAAGGTGCCGTCGCCGTTCCCGAGCAAAACATTCACGGTGCCGGCGGTGTTGGCGATGGCGAGATCGGCACGACCATCTCCGTTCAAATCACCGGCGGACAACCGGCTCGGGCTCGACCCGACATAGGAGACGATCGGGGCCTGAAACGTGCCGTCGCCGTTGCCAAGCAGCAGGGCTTCGTTATTGCCGGAGATGGTGGCAACGTCCATTCGACCGTCGCCGTTAAAGTCGGCGGCGACCAATGTACCGGCCTGCGAACCGGTGAAGTTGGAGCGCGGAAAGTTAAGGCCGAGCGTTGAACTCTTTGCCGCCTGAAACGTCGCATCGCCGTTGCCGAGCAACGCGGTCACGCTGCCGCCGGAATTGGTGGAGATCAAATCCGCGCGACCGTCGCCGTTGAGATCCGCCGAGATCATCGCCACCGGTCCCGCGTTGGCGGCATAGTTGACCGGTGCGGAAAAGCTGAACATCGTGCGGCCTTCCAGCGATTCGACCGCCGAGCTGACCGCGCGGGACACCTTTCGTCTGGCCTCTGACCTGAGCGGGGAAGCCACCTGAAGATGACGATTCGCAAACCTGCGAAAAAGATGGGAAAACATAGAGAAGCTCCTTTCCGAGCCGGGCGGGCACAAGGCACGCCATAAAGGGAACGATCGAAACACACTGCACCTGAAGTACAGAAATTAGCGTTTCAAATCGGTCCCCTGACGGCGATGCAAAGATTGCAGCAAGGGCATTCCCGGGATCGAGAAAAATGAAATCCCGAAAGAGGTGCGCTCCCACTCAAGCGTGATAAGGCAAATGTTTAGCGCCGGCCCGGAGGGCCGGGTTTTCCCCGCATTGTCGACAATGACGACTCACACAACTTCCAACGCAACTTATTTCCCCCCCGGATCATCCGTCGGCAGCAGAACCGAATCCTGCTTGTCCACCGGCATCGCCTTGTCGCTGGTGATCCCCCCGTCCCCATTCCCGGCGGTGTAGATATTGTCGCGAATGCCCGTGCCGGGATGCACCGCCCCGCAATACGGCGTGGTCTGAAACTCAATATGGCCGTCCCCATACAACACATTCTGACCCTTGTTGCGATGATTGTTCGAGTTGGCGGCGGCCATCTGCCGCGGGTTCGCATCGTGCGGGGGACCGACCGAATTATTCGGTGGGCTCGAACCGCCGCGCGTTCCGGGATTGATGTCGGCGGCCAGCGCGAACTCCGGTCCCAGAAGATAGGACCACTGAAATCCCGCCTTCGTCGCCGCCGGACTCGGGAACGGCGCGGCCAGTGAATAGCTCAAATTCTCCGGGATTTTCTCCCAGTTGCTGGACGTCGACGGATCCAGATTCAGAAACCCCGGCGTGCCGTCCGAAGAAGGGCAGATGAAAAGCGTGGGTGAAAGATGCTCCGTTTTAAACAGCAGAAAAAGACTCGCCGGGACATTGTTGTCACCGACATAGCCTTTGGATCCAAAGCTGTCCGGCACCAGATAACCGGCATTGTCCAATTGCAAATTGGCGCTGGTGGGCTTGAAGAGCGTGCGCGGGTACTCGCTGCTTCGATCGTTGGAACTGTAGACCGTCATCGACAGTCCGATTTGCCGCAGGTTGTTGGCGCACTTGATGCGGTTCGCCTGATCCCGCGCGCTGGAGAGTGCCGGGAGCAAAATGGACATCAGCACCGCGATGATCCCGATGACCACGAGCAGTTCGACGAGCGTGAATCCCTCCTCGCGAAGAATCCCTTTGCGCTGATATTCCCCCAGCCGGTAATACAGCTTGCGGAGGCTGATTTGCAACTCCTCGGCGGTGGCGACGCGATTGCCCTGATGCTTCTCCAACACACTTAGAATGTGACGCTGTTCAATTTCTTCCATCGTCATCGGGGCCTCGCTGTTCACCGCTTCCGCCGGAATTGTGGGGATCAATCGCCTGGGCTTCGGCGCGGTTTCAAATTGAAGCAACGGTTCTTTTGCCGCAACCGCGTCGCCGACCAGTTGCCCCTTCCGTCGCTTGCGCGCCCGGTCGAGCGCGATCTCCAAATCGCCCAAAGCGCAAGGCTTGGTCAGAAACTCCACCACGTCCAGATGGATCGCCGTCTTGGCCGCCGCCAGATCGCCGAACCCGGTGAGGATAATCACCTGAATTTCGCGGTGCTGTCGACGGATCGACTGCAAAAACTCGATCCCCCCGATGCCGGGCAGATTGAGGTCCAGAATCATGATGTCGAAGGTCCGCAGTGCCAGTGCTTTTCTCGCCGCCTCGGCCGTGGGCGTGAGCGTGGCTTCAAATCCCATCTGCTTCAACGCCGCGCTCAGCATGTTGCGGATGCGCGGTTCATCCTCCACGACAAGCACCTCGCGGCCCGAAGGGAGAGAAGATGGCGGCTCAGTCAAATCCATATTCTTACCCTGACTCAGAACATTGCGATCAATCACGAAATCGGGACTCTTGAATTACTGGTAGCATGGGCTACCAGCCCATGATTTTCATTTTCAAATACAAAAACATGGGCTGGTAGCCCATGCTACGACAGCCTCCGCTGTGTTTTCAAACATGCTCTAAGATAACGGATGCAACCGCTTGTCATCCTGCATCAAATTCTTCTTCGTGTTTTCGTTCCTTCGCGGTGAATGCTCCGGGCTGGCCGGAAAACGCACCGTGAATTTACTGCCATGGCCCGGCCCTTCGCTTTCCACGCGGATGCTTCCCCCGTGATTCTCGACAATCGCATGGGTGATTGAAAGTCCCAGCCCCGTGCCCGGCTCGCCGGCGCCGCGCTTGGCGGTGAAAAACGGTTCGAACACATGCTCCAGAGTTTCCGCCGTCATCCCTTTACCGTTGTCATTCACCGAAAGTTCGACCCAATCGCCGCTCCGCCTCCCGCCGATCCGCACTTCACCGTGCTCGGAGGCAACGGCTTCCAGCGCATTGACGGTCAGGTTCAACAGCACCTGCTTGATCTCCGTTAAGTTGGCGACGATCTCCATTGAATCAGTCTGTTTGAATTCGAGGATGACCTGGCAATCGCGATAATTGCGAAGGCCTTTGGTGAGCACCGACACCTGCTGTGCCGCTTCATCCAGCCGGAACGATTGGCGATTTTCGCTACCGCCGCGGGCCAGCGACAGAAGGCGGCTGGTGATTTCTTTACAGCGAAACGCTTCATCGCGGATGATCCCCTGCGCCTCCAACACGCTCGCCAGCGCCTCGGCTTCCGCCTCGCTGCCGTGGTCCGCGCCGGCGGTGTCGCCCAGCACTAGCCGTCGAAGGCTTCCCGCCGCCAACTCGGCATAGCCGGAGATCACGCTGAGTGGATTGTTGATCTCATGCGCCACGCCGGCGGCCAGGAATCCCACGCTTGCCAACCGCTCGGATCGAACCAGTTCGCGGCTCTTGTCGATCACTTTCTTTTCAAGCCCCCAGTATAGATTGGCAAGCTCCTTGGCGAGCCCGTTGAAGAATGCGGCGACGTCTTTGAACTCGCGGTCGCCGCGCAGCCGGACTTGTGCTTTATACTCGCCGGCGGCACTGCGGCGCATGTCCTCGCGCAACCAGAGCAACGGCAGCACCAGTACCCGGAATTGCGTCACATGAACCGCCGTGGACAGCACCAACACGACCAAAAGCACAATGCACAGCCACATCAATCGGCTTCCCAACCGGTCCGCCGATGCCGCGATATGATG
This sequence comes from Humisphaera sp., assembly GCA_025351525.1. Lineage (GTDB taxonomy): Bacteria > Planctomycetota > Phycisphaerae > Tepidisphaerales > Tepidisphaeraceae > JANXVV01. The sequence goes on from JANXVV010000229.1 coordinate 7,698, forward strand.
CCGCACGGAACCGGGAATCAGCTTCGAGACCCCGAGCAGCGTTTGACGAACCTGATCCAATTCGCCCGCCGCCGATTTAGCCGCCGCCGATGTGCCGGCGGGAAGATTCACCGACTCGGCCACCGAATGCCGCATCGCCGCCGTCAGATGAGTTGAAGCCGCCTGACCGAGTGCGAGTTCCGCGCTGCCATCCCCATCATCCACCCGCGCCGCCAACCGCAGTTCGCGAATGATCTCGGTGATTTCGGTTTCGATCGGAAGAAAAAACTGAACGCTTCGGTAGGTGTTGGCTTCGGCCCCGCGCAGACTGTCGCGCAACCATCCCACCTGCACGGTGGCCGCGTCGGCACGATCCATCGCATCGTATTCCGCCGCCGCCGCCTGCGCGACCCGCCACTGGCTGGTGATGTTCCACACCGAGATGGAGCCGAGCGTCAGCACCAGCGTCATGAGCACGCCACACCAGAAAATAAACTTGTATTTGAGGTTCATCGCCATCACGCATCAAAAAAGGGACGGGATTGCCGTTCTACGCTTGAATCATATCTCGGGGGAAGGCCCTGTGGATGATACACTGCAAAGTGTGCAGTGCGGATGGGGTTTGTTTCAACAGGCGAAACGCAACACGCCGGGATGGGAGCCTTAGGCGACGACCCGGATTCCGCGAGGGGTCGATCCTTGCGGAATCCGGGTCGTCGCCTACGGCTCCGATCCCGGCGTGAGTTTCATCAGTCAAGTGTTTTGCAAAATGACGCGTTTGCGTGGGCGGGCCGTACAAAAAATGCGGCACGGAATCGCACATGGTCCATTAACGCCCGCGCTCCGCTTCCGAATGAATGCGTTCGATAAACTCGCCCATTTTCAGTCGTAGACCGGCCCCGCCGACCTCGAAGATATCCGTGTGATTGCCGCCCGCGATCGGCACGACCGTCACCGGGCATTTGGCGGCGGCGGCCAATCGGGCATTCATGCGATAGGGAACCAAACCATCCACCGTGCCATGACCCAGAAATGCCGGGCATTGAACGGCGGCCATCGCGCGCTCGTTATCGAAGCGGTATTTGCCGAGCAGGGTTGTCGGAAACCACGGCAGCACTTCGCGACCCATGTCGATCATGCTGGTGAACGCGCTGAAGGTCATCAGCCCGGCAACCCGCTGTGTGCTCGCGAGGTGAATGGCGGCGGCACCGCCCAGCGACCAACCGACGGGGATGATCTGCTTCGGGTCGATATCGGGTCGAGTGAGAAGGTATTGGTACGCGGTGTCGGCGGTTTCGTAGACGCCGCGTTCGCTGGGCTTGCCGGTGCTCAACCCGTAGCCGATAAACTCCGCGATGGCGACGTTGACTCCCAACCGGCGAAATTCCGCGAACTCATCGGCGCAACTGCTGATCGACATCGCGTTGCCATAGAAATAGAGCAGCGTCGGGCGCGAGATGGCGGAAGGATGCGGCGAACCATCGGGCAACAGCGCGGGGCCGAAGAGCAGCGCGATGGTTTGGCCGGTGGGAGTGGGAAGTTTCAGCAGTTGCTGATCGGGCATCATCAGCCGCACGTTCGCTTCGGGCCTGCCCTGGCTGGAGGCGCCGGGAAAGATCATCGAATCCTGAAGGAAAAACATGATGACGGCCAGGCCAAGGTAGACAGATAGGGAGATTCTGAGGATCCTCTTCAGCCAACGCCGGCCGCGAGATGAATGGATCGGAGGTGGCGGTGCGGGGGGCAAGGGAATCCTCATTGTGAGAAGATGACGAAATTCGACTCCACCTAAATTACGAATGACGAAATTCGAATTCACGAATCAATTACGAAATTCGAATGACGAAACAATAACAAAGAGCCAATCGGATTCGCCGCATTTGGTTTCGTCATTCGTCATTTTCCCCCACGATGCTCCGCCAAATCCGCCATCGCTTCCTCAATCGCCATCATCGAATAGCACGTTGTCAACACCGGATTGCCTTCCATGAACCGCTCCTGCCCCTGCCAGTGACCATCTTCCTTTTGCAACCCGGCCACCTTGTTAATCAGGTCCACGCGCCAATCGTGCTTGTGTCCCTGGGCATCGGTCAGAATCGGTTCGCCATAGACGTGAAGGGCACGGGCCATGGTCTGGTAGTAATAATATAAACCGCTCTCGGCGTTTTTAAGGTCGTTCAACTGCATGCCGGGATTCAGGTCGACGGTGTAATTTTTGGCGATCCATTCCCACGCGGCCTTCACGCGCGGGTCTTCTTTTTTCAGACCGGCGTAGATCATGCTCTTCAAACCGGCGTAGGTCATGGAGCCATAGCTTCGCAGCAGGCGACGGCCGGTGGAATCGGTGTATTCACCGGCCATGCTCTCCCCTTTGTTGCCGGGCGTATAGATGAAACCGCCATCATTGCCGGTCCAGGGTTGATCGTTCGTCTCCGACAGATTCTGCATGCGCGTCAAAAACTTTTGCGCGTTTTGAAAGGCCGGATCATCCTGTTTCAAACCGGATTCGTGCAGGGCTTCGAGCGCCATCTGAAGATTGCTGCCATCGGCCCGGCCTTTTTTGGCGCTGTAACCCCAGCCTCCGATATTCGGATTGCTCTCGTCGATTTTCCCACCATTCGGCAGGCCTTGGATCGCATCCGTCCATTGGAGGGATTTCAGGTAGTTGACCGCTTTGTCCGTCGCCTCTTTATATTGCGGGCTGTGCGCGGCGGTCAGCGCGGTGATGGCGATGGCGGTGTTGTAGGTGCCGAGCAGGTCCTTGAAGATTCCACCGTTGTCCGTCTGATAGCTCAGCAGCTTGTCGAACCCTTTTTTGATCTCCGGGCTGGTCGCATCATACTTCCCGCTTTGCAGCAAGGACCGCAAGACGAGCGCGGTCATGGCCGGCGGCTCCTGATTTTTCTGCCATCCCCCATCGGGCTGCTGTTGCGATTGGAGATAGGCCAGCGCTTTGTCGAGGGAGGCCTGGGCTTTGGCAGTCGTCGACGTCTCCTCTGCGTGGGAGGATTCCGGAACGAGAAAAAACATGGCCGACATAATGAAAGCGAAAAACAGCGCAAATTTATTTTTCATGATTCTGATCTTTCTCAAAAAACCGATCTCACCAAATCTTGTTTAGCGGTGGTGCGGGAGACCCACGTTTTTCACTACTTCTCATCGAACTTCCGCTTCAACTTCTTCTCAAACATCTCCAATTCTTTTTGCTGCACCGCCAACCTCTCGCGACGCTGCTCCAGTTCACGGGCCAGCCGAACCTCCGGCGGATCCTGGTGCATATGAGAATAGGGCACCTTGTAATCCGATGGCAAAATCTCGTGCCCCAGCGCCGGCGGGGTGCGGAGCATTTCGCGCAGTGCCCCGATCGCCAACGATAGCATTACGGCGAAGAATACCGTCAGTGCGAAGGCCAGTACGGCGAAAAAGATCGAACCGAGCGGATGGATAGCGAAGACCATCTGCGCCAACCAAAAGAAACTGGCAAAACCGGTGACGATCACCCCAACCCATGGCGAGGCCTTGCGCTCCGCCTGCAAGCCCAACCCAACCCCCGCCATCGCCATCCCGAAAAACACCCCGAAGGCGATCGAGAGCGTCATGGCTCGTGCGTAAGAGTAGCTCGGCGCATCAGGCGGATCGCCGGGAAAATGCCACCCGATCTGCACGCGATCAGGTCGCGAGGCAAAATCTTTGCTCAACAGACTGCTGAGGCAGCAAACACTCATCATCGTGAGAAACAGCGTGACGCCGGCGAATTGAAAGACCGTGCCGACGCCCTGGGTGAAGGCGCGGGGAGGAGAATCGGTCGGGGGTGGGACTGTTTCGAGCGGCTCGATCATCATCAAACAGTGTAAAGGAAACTCGATTCGGAAATCAGGTTGAGCCGGGGCCACCAACGTTTAGCGTTATTTACGAGGAGCCGTCACTCGAATGATCGCCGCATCAGATTGAATGATGTACAAGCCGCGTTCAAGCGGTGATTTTAGCAATTCAAGCAGGGGAACCACGAATGGCAACAACTCTGGAAGTGCGTTCGAGATACTTGTCGATGACAATGACCGTCATGGGAAGCTTCTTGAGGTTCTGCTCGTACTCGAGCTTTTTATCGCTGCGTAAGAAAACGTCAAATCCAGCGTCAGCCGCAGCTTGAAGCAGTACGCCGTTGCCCAGTTTTTGCCCCCCCTTCTCTTTGGTCGTTCTAATCTCATGTCCTGGGAGATGCCTTCGGAGGCGTCGGTCCACATTGTGGTCAAACAAGCACTTCAAAGCGTCTCCAAATCGCCCAGTAGCTCAATACCGGCAAGACTGAGCAGTGCAACGGCCTGCTCGCGCGAGACACCTTCAAAGCCGTCGAGAAAATCTTCCAAACTTTCACCGGCGGCCAAAGAGTCGAACAAGTTTTTAAGTGGAACGCGCGTGCCGTAGAAACACGCTGACCCGCTCACTCGCTTGGGGTTGATCCACACCAGACCAAACAGCGGATGCCCGGGTTGAATTTGATCGCCTTCCAGTAGATATGGCTCGATGGGCTCAATGTGCTGGACGATGGGACGAAAGATGGGGGTAAGCATATTGCGTTCCTTCTGACTCATCGTGAAAAACTTTTAGCCAGCGGCTCTGGAATTTATTTCGCCAAGTGATTGCCCCATCTCGCAAACGATGGAACCATGGTGCTTCCGATCATAAGGACACGTTGATGATACGTTTTAACAGCGAAAGCTTCAAGCTTTTCCAGTCCGGAAAGCGCAACCGACTATGCGACTTTTAAACAGCCCGCGCATGACCCTGAAAGGACGCGAATAACCTCCCCAGGCCCGACACAACGGACGAACTTTTCGAGCAGGCGAAGGCAATTGGCGGGACAGCTCAAGGGCTTTATGGATGTCGATGAAAACCATTCAATCGGGTAGGAGGGGGCCTTGCGGCCCCCGTCCTCCCACACCACCGGACGTACTCATCGTATCCGGCGGTTTCTTCTAACGGTTTAACAGAATATATCTCTCGGTCAGGCTCGCCAGGCTTAGAGATTTAAACCATGCC
>JANXVV010000233.1 GCA_025351525.1 Humisphaera sp.
GCGCACCTTCGCGACGAAACAGGAGGCGATGGATGCGATCTTCGAGTAAATTGGGTAGGGTATCATCGGAAACGAAGGCATAGCTCACTGGGCTATGTCAGCCCCGAAGCGTTCGAGGCAAAACAGAACTGACACCGGACCGGAGCGCGCCCGTTTTTCGTGGGGAAGATCAGAGGTAGGCATTGGAGTAATCGGCGCAGCCGAGGCAGAAGTACAGGCTGTTGTCCTTGCCGAGGGCCATGCCGACGGCGTCAACGTTCTGGCGGATTTCCTTCCAACCGGTAGTGACGACGTCTTCGGTATCAGCGACGCCGACACCCTTGGTATCATGGAACAGCGAGACCTTTCCCTTGGAGGCGACGTAGATTCCTTCGGGCGCGATCACCATGCCGATCGGCCCGCGCATCGCAGCGACTGGAGACTTCCACCATACTTTTGCCGTATCTTCGATGCCGTCACCGTCGGTGTCGGTCAGGACGTGGATGCGGCCATCGTAGCCGAGCGCGAAAAGCCTGCCGTCGGGGGCGTACTCGATATTGTTGATGTTCGTCAACCCGACCGGCAGCTCCTTCACGGTAAAGCCGGGAACGAGCAAATGGACCGGGAGTGACGGCTCCGGCAGTGCGGCCTGCGGTGCGGTGGAGACGAAGCACCCGAGCGCGACGATTGCCAGGCGGCAGAAGAAAGAGGGGGTCATCCGCGATAGCATACTCGGGATTCTCGCTTTTGCCGATCACCCGGCCGATGCGTGCATGCCATTTCGCCTCCGCAGTGCCCGGCTCTGGCCTCTTCGCCACCTCGGCCGCTGAATGAACCAAAGGTGACGCGAACCTTTACTTTGAGTTTTCCCATCTCCTTGAATGCGCCGCAATGAAGCGGCAATCGGGTGATTTACTCGAAGCGGAGGCGGTGTTGATGTCGAAATGGGCCGGATGGGCTCCGGCTCGGCGGGGGAAGCGATTTTCACGAATGTTGTTCTTGCGAAGTGAAAGATTTCCCCCGGCGTGCCGGGGGCTATATAGGGTGATTGCGACCCCGTCGCGATCGATCAGCGGCGGTTTAATTGGAATAGACTAATTTCCTCCATGGTGACCGGGTCGAGTCAAGTCGATATGATGGGGTTATGATGCGAATTTCTCGCCGACAGACGTTGAAGATGGGGGCCGCCGCGCTGTTGGCTTCGGGGGTATGGCCGGGCACGCTGGCCGCCGACGATGCGGCGACCAACGGGGACTTTACCTTCATCGTCGTCAATGATCTGCACTACTTCGACGAAAAATGCGCGCCTTTTTTCCATCGGGCCTTCAAGCAGATGAAGGAGACCGAAGGCGAGCCGGAATTTTGCCTGGTGGTCGGAGATTTGACGGAGAACGGGCGGAAGGATCAGCTTGCCGCCGCGCGGGATTTGATCGCGGAATTGAAAATGCCCACGCACGTCGTCGTGGGCAATCACGACTATGTCCAGGCGAGTGACCGGGCGAATTACGAAGCGCTGTTTCCCAAGACGATCAACTATTCCTTCGAGCATCGCGGCTGGCAGTTCATCGGTCTCGACACCACCCAGGGCGTGCAAGGCTCCAACACCACGATCCAGAAACCTACGTTCGACTGGCTGACCGACAATCTGCCGAAGCTCGACAAGAAAAAAAGCACGATCGTCTTCACTCATTTCCCGCTGGGATGGCTGCTGCCGTCGGTGCCGCAGAACGCAAATGAATTTCTCGACCAGTTCAAAGAGTTCGATCTCAAGGCGGTCTACAGCGGACACTTTCATTCGACCACTGTGCGCACCCGCGGCGATACGATTCTGACCACCAACCGCTGCTGCTCATTCCATCACGGCAACCACGACGGCACGAAAGAGAAGGGATATTTTGTCTGCCGTGTGAAAGATGGAGCGATCACGCGGGAATTTGTGGAAGTGAAACCGGTGTAGAATTTTCCTCCGGCATATAGCCCGGCGTTTACGCCGGTAAACCGTTCGTCGATGGAAATGTACCCTATCCGGAAAAATTCACCCGCGTAAACGCGGGGCCATGTGTCGTCACTGCAACGAACACGCGATCACCGGATCAGGTGCTTCGTTCCCTCCCTGCAGCCAACGGCGTCCGTCATTCTCGATCAAATCCATCGCGCGCTTCGGACCCCACGTGCCCGGCGCATATTCCTCCGGCGGGCGGGTCGATTGCGCCCAGCCCTGCTCGATCGGATCGATCACCGCCCACGCCGCCTCGGCTTCATCGGCGCGGATGAACAGCGTTTGATCGCCGGTCATCGCGTCGAAAATCAATCGCTCGTAAGCCTCCGGGGATTCGACGTGGAAAGTCTCCTCATAATTGAAATCGAGGGCCACGGATTTGATGTTGAGCGTGCCGCCCGGCACCTTGCCGTTCAACCGCCAACTGATCCCTTCCTCCGGCTGCACCTTCACGATCAAATCGTTCGGGAACACCGGTGACTCGCACTGCTTCTGAAACAGCGTCAAAGGCGGCGACCGGAACCGCACCACCACCTCGCTCAATTTTTCACCCAGATATTTTCCCGTCCGCAGATAGAACGGCGTGCCGCTCCAACGCCAGTTGTCGATGAACAATTTGATCGCGGCAAACGTCTCCGTCGTGGAATTCGGGTCGACACCCTTTTCTTTTTTGTAGCCGTCGGTTTTGGCTTTATCCTCACCGCCGGCGGTGTATTGACCGCGAACGGTGAAGTCATTTACGCCATTGGCCCCGCCGCGAATGGGGCGAATGGATTGGAAGACCTTCACCTTTTCATCGCGAATGCTGCGGGCATCGAGCGCCACCGGCGGTTCCATCGCCACCAGAGCCATGAGTTGGAAGATGTGATTTTGAACCATGTCGCGCAGTGCGCCGCTTTTGTCGTAATACCCGCCGCGACTGCCGACGCCGAGCGTTTCGCTGACGGTGATCTGCACGTGATCGATGTATTTGTAATTCCAGATCGGCTCAAACATCGCGTTGGCGAAACGCATCACCATCATGTTCTGGACGGTTTCCTTGCCGAGATAATGGTCGATGCGGAAGACCTGTTTCTCGCCGAAATTTTTGACGAGCAGTTGGTTGAGTGACTTTGCGCTGGCCAGATCGCGACCGAAGGGCTTTTCGATGATGACGCGCTGCCACGATCCCGAATCACCGGTTTGGTGCGTCTGCCGTTCGCCCAGCCGCTCGATGATCGGCTCAAAAGTATTGGGCGGTGTGGAAAGATAAAACAGCCGATTGCCCGCCGTCCCCGCCGACTGATCGAGCCCGGTCAGATGATCCGCCAGCTTCGCGTGATCGTCAACCGACCCGTAATCGCCCTGAACGTAGCTCGTGTTCTTTTCAATCCGATCCCACACCGCCACATCGAACGGCTTGGTGCGCGCAAACTGCTGAACCGCCTCGCGACATTCCTTGCGGTAGTCTTCATCCGTCATCGGCGAGCGCGCATACCCGACTAACACGAACTTCTCCGGCAGAAGTTTTTCCTTCGCCAGCTCGTAAATCGCGGGAATGAGTTTTCGCTTGGCGAGGTCGCCGCTGGCACCGAAAATAACGAGGGCACAAGGGGCGGCAATGGGCATGGTCAATCTCCGTATCGGGTCACACGTACAGGGTGAACAGGATACGGAATGATCGCCGTGCATCAAGCCGGGCCGGCGATGGAAAAGGACGGGATAAACGCTTTTAAAATTTCCGGTCCCCTCATCCCTTGGAGGGCGGCAGTCCCCTGCCGCCAATTTCACCGGCTCCGGCGTCGCGGGAGCGACGCCCTCCGCCCTGAAGTACCAGGGGCGAGGGGATGAGGGGGGTAAATGCGATGGCCCTGCGTAATCAAATTACGCCGCGTCCCACGCGATGGGTCGTGCTGGCGCCGCCCGGTTCCTTCGTCGCCACATTCATGCCACCGCCGCCGCCGGTCATCGGTTGGCTCTTCGGCGCGCCGCCCTGCTGGCCTTGCCGCGACTTCTCACCGCGCTGCTGCCCACCGGCTTGACCCGAGCGACGCGACGGCGTCTCCGACGGATCGAGTTCCGCGAAAAACATCTGATAAGCCAGGTAACCAAGTCCGCCATACACCGCGAGTTTCAAGATCGACATACAGACCTCCATAAGGGTTAAGGAAACTGCATGATAAGGCTGGGGGATTCGCCGTGGCAACGGTGAAAACTTCGTACCCTACCAGGAGCGGGCGCAGCCGGTGTGGAAGATTTTCATCCGGGAGTAGTTTCATTTTCCCGTCAGCACGGCGTGCCTGGGCATGTCTAATTTGACGAGTTCTAACACTGCAATCACCTGGCGTCGTTCAACGCTCGGAAAATCCGCCAAAAACTCTTCCAGCGTATACCCCTGCTCGATGTGATCGAAAAGCGATGAAACCGGCACGCGCGTTCCCGCGAAACACAGTGTCCCACTTTGTATCTTTGAATTCACGCTGACGGGAGTGGCGGTCATGCTCGGTATCGCAGCAGAAGCTTTTGCGATCAAAATCATATTTCTTCAAAACGCCCACCCTGTTATCATCTGGAAAGGAGGAAAACCCTATGACTGCGGCAATCACCCGGGAACTAGCCGAACATCCGCAGTTGGTCTATCGCCACACAGTGGCGACTTACCATGCGATGATTGCAAATGGCGGCATCCTTGAAGGCGAACCTTTCGAGCTTCTCGACGGCCAGATTGTCCGTAAAATTCGCTCGACGAATGGCAAGGATCTCATGACCGTCGGAGTGGAGCATGCTTTAATCGTCATGCGCCTGGCTAAACTTTCAAGCGCGTTCGAGGCGCGGGGTTGCCATCTCCGTTCGCAGCAACCCGTCACTCTGCCGCCGCATGATGAACCGGAACCCGATGCCGCGATCGTTCGCGGGTCGTTGGAAGATTATGCCGATCGTCATCCCGGCGCAGCCGATGTTCTGTGCGTCATCGAGGTGGCGGATTCGTCCCTGTCGCGCGACCGGGGTTATAAACTTCAACTCTATGCTGGCGCGGGCATTCCGATGTATGTCATTGTCAATTTGATCGAACGCGTCGTGGAGATTTACAAAACGCCGGTGATCGCGGAGGGTCGATTATCTGAAGCCGACAGAGTTTTCGCAGGCGCAAACGTTGCTTTTCCCGCCGCCTCCGGCGATGCGGTGATCGTGCCCGCCAGTCAGATGTTCCTCTAGCAAGCCTCTGCGCTTGTCATCCCTCTTCCCCCGCTTAGAATCCCCCTCATGCGTGATCCTCGTTTGCAGAAGCTGGCCGGTGTGCTGGTGAATTACAGTGTCGGCGTCAAGAAGGGGCAGATCGTGCGGATCAGCGGGCCGCCGGTCTCACAGCCGTTGATTGTCGCCCTGTATGAAAAAGTGTTGGAGGCGGGCGGACACCCGGCGGTGCGGATGGTGCCGGAGGAACTCAACGAGATTTTCCTGAAAAAAGCCAGCGATGAACAGTTGAAATTCTGCAATCCGATCGGCTTGTACGAATACGAAAAGCTTGACTGCTCGATCGGGATCTGGGCCGAGGAAAACACCAAGGCGCTGACGAACTGCGACCCGAAAAAAATCGGCACCACCCAGGCCGCGCGGAAACCGCTGATGGATCTGTTCATGAAGCGTGCCGCCGAGGGATCGCTGCGATGGGTCGGCACGCAATATCCGTCGCAGGCCTGCGCGCAGGATGGGGAGATGAGCGAGGCGGAGTACGAGGATTTCGTTTTCTCCGCCGGATTGATCGACAAGCCCGATCCCGTCGCCGCCTGGAAACTGGTTAGCGAACGGCAGCAGCGCCTCGTCGACTTCCTTAACGGCAAGACCGAGTACCACGTCAAATCCGCCAACGGCACCGATGTGCGAATGAGCCTTGCCGGCAAAACCTGGATCAACTGCGACGGCCATGAAAACTTCCCGGACGGTGAAGTCTTCAGCGGCCCCGTTGTGGAGAGCGTTGAAGGCCAGATCAATTTCAGCTTCCCGGCGGTGCATCATGGCCGTGAGGTGCAGGATGTGAAGCTGACGTTCCGAAACGGGAAAGTGGTGGCCGCCAGCGCGAGCAAGGGGGAGGATTTTCTGATCTCGATGCTGGACATGGACGCCGGCAGCCGCTTCCTCGGCGAGTGCGCCATCGGCACCAACTACGATATCCAGCGCTACACCCGCAACACCCTCTTCGACGAAAAGATCGGCGGCACCTGCCATTTTGCGCTGGGTGCCGGCTACCCCGAGAGCGGCAACACCAACCAATCCGGCCTGCACTGGGACATGGTCATCGACCTCCGACAGGGCGGCTACATCGAGATCGACGGGATGAAGATCGTCATTGATGGACGGTTTACGAAAGAAGGATTTCCGGGGCCGGTGTGAAACGAAAAAAGGGAATGGATGCCCGAAGAGGCGGTGAAAGATTCAATCGACACGCCGCCCCCGCCGGTCAAGTCAATTCTCGCGCACGCGAAATTGATCGGTGGGCTGACGCTTTTCAGCCGCATCCTCGGCATGGCCCGCGAGAGCGTTTCGGCCCAGTACTTCGGCGCGGGAATCGTCTCCGTCGCGTTCAGCGTTGCATTCTCCATCCCCAACCTTTTCCGAAAACTATTCGGCGAAGGCGCGCTCTCCGCCGCGTTCATTCCGCTTTATACCAAGGCGATTAAAGAAGATGATGCCAATTCTTCCGCCTTCGCCGCCGCGAGCGTCAATCTTTTATGCGTGATGCTCATCGCCATCACGATCGTCGGTGAAATCGCGATCGGGGCAACCCTGCTGCTCTACCGCGATCTACGGCCGGATTGGCTTTTGACGCTGAAGTTCACCGCCATCATGCTGCCGTATGTCATTCTGATTTGCGGCACGGCTTTTCTCAGTTCCATCCTTCAGGTTCACCGCCGTTTCGGTATGCCGGCATTCACTCCGGTGCTGCTGAATGTCATCCACATTCTGGTCATGGTGCTCGGCGCGAAGCTGTTGCGGCTTCATACGGGCAGCCATGGAAAGGTGTTCGATGCGGAGACCGTCGCCCGGCAGACCGCGCTGGCCTATTGGCTGAGCGGGTTTGTGCTGGTCGCGGGGGCGATGCAGGTGATGATCCTATTGCCCAGCCTGAGGCAAATCGGGTTTCACCTGCGCTGGGTGCGCCATTTCTGGACGCCGCCCGTGCGGAAAATGTTGAAGATGACCGTGCCGGTGGCGCTTGGCGCGAGCGTGCTGCAAATCTCGGTGGTGATGGACAAGGGCATCTCGCTGCTGCTGGCGAAAGGGATTGATTCGGCGGGGAATGTCATCAGCACGTTTCAATTTCTCGGGCACGCCGTGCGATACCCGATGGAGATTGGTGCCACGGCCCGCCTGAATTGGGCGCAGGTGCTCTATCAGTTCCCGCTCGGCGTTTTCGCCATCGCGCTGGCAACCGCCATCTTCCCGGGACTGAGTGCCGATGCGCTCGACCGCGACCGCACCGCTTTCAAGCGCGTGTTGCGCGGCGGGATCGAGGCGACGATGTTCGAGGGGCTGGCCGCCAGCGTAGGGTTGGTTGTCGTTCGGCAACCGGCGGTCAAACTGCTCTATTTGCACGGGAATATCACCCTTCACGATGCCGACCTCATCTCCCGCTCGGTGCTTTTTTATGCGACCGCGATCTGGGCATTCAGCATGTTGCAGATCATCAACCGGGCGTACTACGCGCTGCACGATACGAAGACGCCGTTGGTGATGTCGGTGATGAATATCGCGATCAACCTGGCGGTGGAATTGCCGCTGGTATGGGTGCCCGGCATCGGCGAGGCGGGGATGGCGATCGGCACGGCCATCAGTTTCGCGGTGCAGGGCGTGGTGATGCTCTACCTGCTCGATCGGCGGATCGGTGGGCTGGAACTGTCGCGAAGTATCTCATCCATTGTGAAAATGGCAATTGCAGCGGTGGTGATGGGGGGCGTGTGCATGGCCGTTCAGAATTCGCCGATCTATCCGCACGGCGAGACGAAACCGGTGTGGGCGGTGCAGCTTCTGTTGCTGATGGCAGCGGGCGCGGCGGTCTATTTGGGCCTGTGCATCGCAATGGGGGTCGGGGGGATGGAGCAGTTGATGCCGAAGCGATTCAAACGTTAAGAATGAGTGGTGGCATGGGCGTCTCGCCCCTGCATTTCTTCGGCAAAAAGCACGGGCGGGACGCCCATGCCACCTGCAAACTTTAGACGAGCAACTTCACCAGCAGCGCCAGCACCGCAGCGGCGAAGATCATACCGCCGAGGATCATGGCGAAAATCACTGCGGCCTCGCGCGGCACACGGCTCATGGTATGGCAGCGAATCGATTTATACACGATCGACAGCGCAGCGCAGATCGGCAGCACCCAGGCGAGTTGCGCCAGATGTCCCCACACCGGAAGCGGTTGGATGAAAGGCGTGTAGGCCGGAAAAATCATGGCCCCTCCGCCGTCGAAGGTTCATACGGATCTTCGAGCGTGGAGCGATAGGAGGAGTCGATCGTTGCCAGCAGATTGAGCATCCCGGCAACGGCGGTGTACAGCGTGCCGATGTCATTGGCCCGTGCGTGGGACGGGGGTTGCGTCGGGCCGATCCATCCGCTGATCAAGCCGATCGCCCCGCTCATGAATTGCCCGATATACCAGGGTTTTTCGAGGATCGAGCGGACGAGGTTGCCGTGCAGCACCGAAAAATCCGGCGGATCGACGACGTGAATCCCGCCGATCAGCAGACCTAAAACGAAGAGGATGAGGATCGTCAATCCGATGGTCAATCCCCGCGCGACCTGCCCGAGCATCAGGTATCCCGAGCCGGGGATGAACCAATTGACGATGGCAATCACGAGCGCGGGGGCTTTGAACGGACGACGCTTTTGCATAACAGGCGGGTCACTGTAGCGGGATGGGAGGGGATGACAAGCACGGTGTGAGCGGGTCGTGTTTCGGCGGATTCCCATGGAACGAGTTCCATGGGCTCTCTTTAGGTCAATAGAGGACAGATCATCATCCGTTGTGGTATTCGTAATAGGTCTTGATGTTGCTGCCGTAGTACCCGCCGCCCTGGGCGCGAACGCCGTTGAGCACCACGCCAAGATGTTCGGCTTTGACGGCCCGGAGTGCCTCGCGCATTCGGGTCAGCAGACCACGGCTGTTGGTTCGAGCGCGAACCACGGTGATGACGCCATCCACCTTCGGGGCCATCGCCTGCGATTCGCTGACGACCATCATCGGGCCGCTGTCAAAAATGACGTGGTCGAATTCCTCGAGGGCGCGGTCGATGAAATCGATCAGCAACTGGCTCTCGAACATTTCGGTGGAGTTGATCGGCTTGGGGCCGCTGGTCATCACGGCCAGATTTGGCACCTGCGTCTCCTGCACCACTTCATCGAACGTGACAGCTCCATTGAGCACATCGCTGAAACCCTGCTCGTTGGCGAGGGCGAACACCTTGTGAATTTCCGGACGGCGGAAGTTGCCGTCGACGAGCAGGATGCGCCGGCCATTGAGGGCGAGACCGGCGGCGAGATTGCAGCAGACGGTCGTCTTGCCATCGCCGGGGCTGGGGCTGGTGACCATGATGCTGCGGGTGGTGTCGAGCGAGGCGGCATGCTGCAGGCGGGTGCGAACCTGCCGTAATTGCTCGGCGGTCATCGAATGCGGGGCGTCGAAAATCACCAGCGGCAGACGGGCGCCGGCGGCCTGCGGATCCTGCGTTTCGTCGCCGATCATACCGAGCAACGTCATCTGCCCGACGCGTTGAATATCGCGCGGTGAGCGGATCGTCGTATCGGTCATCTCGCGAAGGAAGGCGATGCTCAACGCGATCAACAGTCCGATCATGATGGAGATCGGCATCGTGTACTTCAACTGCGGGAAACTTTTGTTCGACGGGACTTCCGGCAGGCCCGACCACGATACCTTACCGGCCATCCGTTGATTCTGGGCGGTTTCCAACACATCCAGTTGGCGCTCCGCCTGCTTGAGCAGATCGCTGTACCCCTTCTGCTCCGATTCGTAACTGAAATAGCGAACCATCTGGTTCACCACTTCACCCAGGTCGGTGTTGACCTGTTCGATGGTGGTATTCAACTGATCGAGGCTCGACTGCGCGCCGTTCACCTGCTGAGTGTATTGATCGACAACGAGCGCGCGGGCCTTGGCACGGACTTCCGCCTCGTACTCCGTCGCCGTCTGGCTTGCGCGATCAAACTGTTTTTGCATCTGCACCACGATCGGGTGACTGTCGCCCCATTTGTCGTGGGATTGGTCCATCTGCTGTTGCGAGTTTTTTGCCTGCATTTTGTACTGCTGCAGCATCTGATTCTGGTCCACCTGCTGTTCGACGATGGGGGGATCGATCCCCGCAGCCAGACTTTTCTGAACGTTATCCAACTGCGACTTAAAGCTACGCAGGTTGATGTCGATCGTGCTGCGCTCGCTGCGGAGCTTGTCGAGCTCATTTTCCTTCGAGCTGGCTTTGCTGGTGATCTGCCCGCCCTGCGAAGTGACGCGAGTGCGAAGGGTGTTGAGCTTCGACTCCACTTCCTGATAGCTGGCACGATACTTGGATTTCAGCGCATTGAGTTGCTGGCTCTGCTGTTGGCCGTCGAGGAAGATGCGCTCGGCTTCATCGGCAATGTGCTGGCTGCCGATTTCCTTCACAATGGTCTGGCAGTCGCGCGGCACGGAGGTCGTGAATTTGATTTCGACCAGACGGGTTTCGGCAAGGGGAACCACGCTGTAGTTCTCGAGAAAATCCTCCTTGGCGGCCGGTATCCCGTTGAACTTTTTGAACCACGCGGTTTTGCGTATTTCACTGCTGTCGTTCAGCAGAACTCTCGACAGCAGCACATCGGCGCGAAGCAGTGCGGCCTGAGTTTTCTGCTCGAGCGTGATGGTACTTGCATCCGAGTTTTCGTTCTGCTTGGCGAGCATCGGATCATTGATGCTGGTTTTGACGGCGAGATATCCGGCGGTGGTGTAGTGGGGGTACTTCAACGCGAGGTAATAGTTCACGCCATACCCCGCTCCGCCGGAGAAGATCAGCATGAAGAGGATCAACCAGATATTGTTTCGGATGACGCGCCACACATCCCCCCCCGACATGGTGGCTGCCGTGCCACCCCCACCGCCCATCATGGGCACCGAACCATTGGCGGGGGAAATCTGC
>JANXVV010000399.1 GCA_025351525.1 Humisphaera sp.
CACTCCTCGCGGAATCCGGGTCGTCGCCTACGGCTCCGATCCCGGCGTGATTCGGATAATTCAGGATTTCGTCAAATAAAGCGTTGGTGCCTTTCAATTTTTAACGGGTGAATGGAACATGCCGCGGGCGAGCCCCCCTACCTCAGGCTAATATCCACCCTTCATCCACGCACCGATTCGCCCCCATGCCAGAACAGCAATCGTGATCAGCCCGAGGATGATCCAAATAATTAAAACCGCCTTGATTGACGAAATGAGAAAGTAAAATATCCAGCCCTGCCAGGTTCTTCCCGGGTTGTTTTCCAACTCGGGGGAAGAATAGTCGAGGATTTTTCGCTCGTTCGATGGATCGTTCATCCGAACCCCAAATCGCGTTATCGCTTCAGCGTATTTGTATCATCCGCCTCGTGTTGGCTTCCGCCAGCCGCATGATCCGCTCCGGATCACGATCCATTTTCTTGTTCGACTGACGCGGAGTTGCGGCGGCCCGTGCTTTCCGAGAACGCGCCGAACTGTCGCGTCCGCGTTTTTTGAGGGTGAATGTCATGATCTCATCCTATGAAAAACTGAGGCCTGCATGCCTTAGGAGACCCGTTCAACGTTGCACCGGCACAACGCCTTCCCTCCACAGCATTATTACATACAACACCACTGCCGTGACGACAATCGCTATTGCAATGACGCATCCGCGATTGAACACCTGATCTACATCGGGCCTGGCCATTATTCAGCACTCTCCGCTTCTTTCCGTTTCGCCGATTTCGGCACCACCACAATGCTCTTCGGATACGTCGGGCAGTAGTACTGGCACACGCCGCAACCGGTGCAGCCTTCGGTTTTAACGTGGATGTCGTTGCCGCGCAGTTCGATGGCGTCGGCGCCGAGGGGGCAGTGGTCGATGCAGGTGGTGCAGGTGTCGCCGTGGGTTCGGGTGCAGCTTTCGGGGTGCCATTCGGCGGTGCCCATGTCGATGAGCCAGCGGGGCAGATAACCGAGCGCTTCGGTTGGGCATTCCTTCATACAGACGAGGCTGTCGCACACGACGCAGGCCTGGATTTCCGGGTCGACGTAGGGATAGCCGCCGCCGTTATATTCGGTGGCGTCGAGTTGGATGGAGTTGGCCGGGCAGACCGAAACGCAGTGGCCGCATCGGCTGCAGGTGTCGAGGAATTTATCCTCGGCCAGTGCGCCGGGGGGACGCAGCACCGGCAGGGAGACGGTCGGCGGATCGTAGCTGGGGGCGGCGGGTTCGTAGGGCCGGGCCGAATCGTCAAACTTGCCGAATTCCTCGGCGAGTCTGGCGATCGGGGCGATCCGCCGTTCAATCGGGCTGGCGAGAGGTTTCAGGAGCTCGAACAGCCCGTCCCGGAAAAAACTGCGGCGGTTCATCGGTTTGTCATCGGGCATGTTGATATTACGACAGAAAAGAAGGGAGGGGGCAAGTCAGGATGAGTCAATTCGTAGCACGGGCTACCAGCCCATGTTTTGGAATTAAATAAATGGGCTGGCAGCCCATGCTACGGAAAGTTTCTAAGGAGTCGTGGTCAGCGGACGAATCTTGATGACCCTTTGCTGCGTAAACTCACGGCCGGTGAGTTCATCTACAAACTTCACCTTCAACGTCAATTCCTCGTGAACCGGCGACTTATTTTGCCACGGACATTTCAGCACATAGGAATAGAGTAATCCCCCGCCGAACCAATTTTGGCGGGCCTCGTCGACGTTGAAACTCCAATGCCCGACCTGCGGATCGGTCGGTTGGGCCAAGTCAAAAGCATCGATCTCGAACCTTCCCGCGGCTTTTAATTTCTCACCCTGTTGATCGACCGGCACCACCTCGACTTTGATCCCCACATCGCCGTTCTTGGACGCGCTGCTTGGATCCCCACCGGTCAATCGACCGAGTTTGATGCCGCCGGTGGTGAAGAGTTTGTCGAGGCGCTCCTGGGGCAGGGTGGGGAGCGTTCCCACCATGGCCTCGCGGGCCTGAATGGTGGCCTTGTCGGTTTGGATTTCACGCTGAAGAGCGGTGATCTGTTCCTGCAGCTTCGAGTTTTCGACGCGGAGCTTGTTGTTAGCGGCGCTGGGGGAATTGCAGCCGGCTACGAAACAAAAACAAAGCAGTTGAACCACAGAGAGCACAGAGACCGCCCCGGGCGGGAGTGCCGGTCGAGAACGGGGGAACCCCGAAGACACGAAGGCACGAAGGCGAACGCGAGGAAACTCCCGGATTGAGTTTTTCGCGTCGACCTTCGCGCTTTCGCGCCTTCGCGGTCGGGTATTTTTCTGAGACATGAAAATACGTAACAATTGCACCGCAGAGCCGAATCCGGATGGAACGCTCCGCCTCGACCGGGAAGTCTCCGTTCTCTCTGTGGTTAAATGCATTGATTTCGCGATTAAATGCAGGGGAAATCGGGAAGACGATTATTCCTTCTCGTTCTCGCCATCCTCACCCTTGCGGGCGGTGCCTTCCGGCATGCGTTCGAGCACCCGATCGGCACAGCCATATTCGACGGCTTCCTCGGCGAAGAGCCATTTATTGCGGTCGAAATCGCGGTGGATCTGATCGGGGGTTTTGCCGGTGTAACTCGCCATCATCTTATAGAGACGGTCGCGGAGGCGAAGCATGTGGGCCGCTTCGATGCCGAGGTCCGTCGCCGGGCCTTGCAGCACGCCGCCGATGAGCGGTTGGTGGAGCATGACCTGGGCATTGGGCAGGCAGGCCCGCTTGCCTTGAGTGCCCGCCGACAGCAGCACCGCGCCCATGCTGGCGGCCATGCCGATGCAGGTGGTCGCCACGTCGCAGCGCAGATGCCGCATGGTGTCGACAATGCCGAATCCCGCCGACACGCTTCCGCCGGGCGAGTTGATGTAGAACTGAATATCCGTTTTCGGATCGTCGTTGGAAAGGAACAAAAGCTGCGCGATGATGACGCCTGCGGTATCGTCCGACACCCCGCCGTTCAGCAGAATGATGCGGTCTTTCAGCAGCCGCGAGTAAATATCATAAGCCCGCTCCCCACGCCCGGACTTTTCGATCACCATTGGGACAAGTGTGTTTTGCATAGATTTAGTTGCCAGTTGTTAGTTGCCAGTTGCCAGTCGTTGGTTGCCAGTTGCCAGTGAAGTATGTCGACGCTGCCTTGTATTTACTGGCAACTGACAACTATCCACTGGCAACTTCCTCCCCTCACTTCGGTTTATTCGCATCGACGGCGGCGGCGGCGGTTGCGGTGTCGGTGTCTTCACCGAGAATCTCATCGCACAGCCCGTAGGCCACCGCATCCTTCGCGCCGAAGAATCGATCCCGCTCGCTGTCTTCTCGCACGCGATCGACTTTCTGACCCGTGCAATGCGACATGATGCCGATCAGATTTTCCTTGTCTTTCAGAATCTGCTCGGCCTGGATTTCGATATCCGCCGCCTGGCCGTACACACCGCCGAAAGGTTGGTGGATCATCACCTTGGCATTCGGCAGGATAAAGCGCTTGCCCTTCTTGCCGGCCATCAGAATGACCGCCCCACCGCTGGCGGCTTCACCGATGCAGTAGGTCGCAATGTCGCAGTTGAGAAACCGCATCACGTCATAGATCGCCAACGTGTCGACGACATGCCCACCCGGGCTGTTGATGTAAAGATTGATATCGGCATCTTTTTTGACGCTCGACAGATACAGCATCTGCATATAGACGCGGGCGGCGGAGACGTGATTGATCTCGCCGACCAGGAAGATCACGCGATTCTCAAGGAGCATCTCCTCAAGGGTCATCTCGCGATAGCGGTTGTAACCGCCCTGACCCCCGGGACCGGGCATCGCCATCGGCATGGCGACCGGCCCGCGCGGGGGATACGGGGTGGTCATGAATTGCGATCCCACATGGTCCGTCATGCGGCTAAGAAGCCGGGGGTCTACCTTCTTGAAGTCGATCTCTTGCATGCGATTCCCTTTCGTTTTTTCCATTGCAGTCGAGTACGCCGGATATTACGCGGGGGAGAGGGGGATGACAAGGAAGGAGGGGGAGACGTAATTCGTAAAACGTAAAACGTAAAAAGAATTCGATTCAGTCCACGTCTTTACTTTTTACATTTTACGAATCACGCCGGGATCGGAGCCTCAGGCGACGACCCGGATTCTCCGTCGAGTGTCCACTTCAGTAGATAACTCCGAAGCAATCCTGCGTCATTTCATCAACTGACTCTGCTGTCCCGCTCGTTACGGCACTTGGTTTGCAAGTCAGATGAAGAGTCAATCGAGATAATGACATCGTCCCGCATCGTTGAAAATTAAAGGATAACGCTATGGACACCGCAACACGCACTCTTCTGGTCAGTGTGTTTGACAATCGAAATGAAGCAGAGAAAGCTGTCGATGAATTAGAACATTCCGGATTCAGCTCCGACGACGTAGGATTCGCGCTACGCGGCAAAGACATCAACGCCGGCGGCACTGTTACCGATGCGGTGGGTACGAAGGACGGCAGTGGTGCGGCGGTGGGTGCGGTGACCGGTGGCGTAGTGGGCACCCTGCTCGGTGCGGCGGCGGCCCTGTTGATCCCAGGCGTGGGGCCTGTGTTGGCAGGGGGAATTCTGGCAACGAGCTTGGGCTACGCGGCGGCCGGTGTAGCCGTCGGTGGACTGTTGGGAGCCATGACCGGCGCAGGGCTCACTGAAGAGGAAGCGAAGTACTATGAGAAGGAATTTAATTCTGGCCGCGCCATTGTCACCGTCCGCGCGGGTGTGAACGATGCGGGTGCCGTCATGATCCTTCGCAAGCACGGCGGTTATGACATGCAGACCCGCACGGGTGCCGGAGCACTTTGAAATCAGATTTACTTGTAATTTTAACAGGAGAACGTGATGAGCAAACGACCATGGATTGAAGCCGGCGCATCCCTTATCGGCGGTGCTGGAATCGGTGCCGCATTGATGTATCTATTCGACCCGGAAACCGGTGATGCACGGCGAGCCAACGCCCGCCAAACCGCCGATGAAGCTCTGGCATCGGCGAGCGGAAGATTGACGAGCAGCCTGCATCTTCTTTCCGACAAGGCACAGGATGCGGGTCAAACTCTCGCTTCAACGGCCGGGCGATGGACAAGCCGCGCCGGCAATGCGATGTCTGATCTGGGATCGAGCGCCGGCGACTATGCCAACGATGTCGCCAACCGCGCCTCGAAATATGGCCGGGGGGCATCGAAAGCGGCGCGGGGTTATGCTCGCGACGCCGGCAGGTCCGCACAAGGATTCATGGGGATTGAGCCAAGCCATCCTTACGAAACCGCCGCCGAGATCGCCGTCGGTTCGATCGCGGCATTGGCACTCGGTGCCGGGCTGATGTTCCTGCTCGACCCCGCACAGGGCCGTCGTCGTCGCACGATGCTTCGGGACAAGACGGTGCGGGCGGTTCGCGAGACTGGTCGCTATGTCGAGAAAACCAGCCATCATCTGGGCAATAAGGCGCAGGGCGTCGCCGCAAAGGCCAGGCATTTGGTCAACGATGCGAAAGAAGCAAGGATCGGCGCGACGGAAGAAAAACCGAGTATGTGATCGAAAGGCGTTGTGGCGGTGCATCAGACTTGAAGCATCGCCTGATACCATTGCGTGCATCGATCGCGATCCGCCCGAGGCAAATTGCCTCGGGCGATCGCCTGTTCGATCATCGCCATGGCGTAGGTGACCGTGCCTTTTCCGAGTGAGTGTCGAAGTACGGCAGGCCATTCGCTGTCATCTATCGCCAATACGTTCGCGCCGGACAGTGTCACTTCCGCGCGTATATTTCTTGGGAACTGACCGATCTTCCACTCTCCCCCACCCCACGCGATGACGGCATCGCCGCCTCTTCGGTAATCGACCGGGAATGCTCCCAGCAATCGCTGATAAACCGGTCCCCAGTTCATCGGGTCCGGTCCGTGCCATATCAATTTTCCGCCCGCTTCAACCCATGCGATCATCGCTTCCGCTTCCTCGTTGCTCAGATTTGAACCGGTGACAAAGATCGTTTTGGTGCGCGGATTGATCGGTCGATCGCCGCGCACGATGTGGACTTCGTGTCCCGCGTGTCGCAAGTGGTGGTTCGCCGTCGCCAGGGATCGCATCACCTCGTTCGGATCGTTGTCGGCATTTTTCGGATTATCGCGCGGATAGTAATTAGACGGAAAATACAGCCCGACATACTGACCTGAAACGCGCGGCCGGTTTGCCTCCGCGAGCGATTGCGAAAACTCTCGAAAGAATTCCAGACCTTTTTTGATGTTCCCGGCTTCATCGAGTAACCCCAGTGTCCCGGTCGCGCACTGCGTTGAATCCCCCGGCCAATCCGTCTGGATATCCCGCAGCGAGGTCCATAAAAACCCGTTTGCGCCGGCGTTCCAACACGCCGACAGCACGGCCCGCAGGTACTCATCCTGCTGTTTCGCGCCGCCCGCCGGTTCGATCGCCAAATCCTGAAGCATCACCGGTCCGAACGAGCGGGCCATCTCGAGATACAACGGGAGGAGCGAATGCCCGAACGGATCCGTCAGGCCGTCGAATGCGACGGGATGCATCGCCGGCAAAGTCGAGCCGTGCATGGCGTAGTAATCCGCCCCGGCCAGTTCGCCGAGACGCCAGCCGGTGTCGCGGGTGATTTGCTCGGTTCCATTCCCGGTTACAATGAGAGCCTTCGGAAACCCCCCGCGAATCGCGGCGATCACGTCATGAGCCCAGCTTTTAACCATCGCGGGCACAGCCGACTGACAGTCTGGAAGTCGGCACAACTGATGACCGACATCGATCCCCAACACCTGCGATTCATATCGCGCGACAATCCGGGCCGACTTGAATGCAAACTCGACTGCGCGCTGCCGCATGAAATCATCGGTGAAATAATTCCGCCCCTGTCGCCAAGCCGGACCGGCCGCCGCACCCCCGGCGAACGGAACGAACAGCACGGGCTGCGCCGACACCCCCCGCTCCCCGCACCATTCCAACAGTTGCGATAAACGCCCGAAGACCTGCTCGTCATACTTCCCCGGCATCGGTTCAAAATCCTGCCATCGGAGAAAAAAACGAATGGTGTTGAAGCCATGGTGCGCGAGCAAATCCAGATCTCGCTGAATTTCCTCCGCCGGCCACTCCCGCCACATCCGCCCCCCGCAAGACCCCGCCCAATAGTTCGCCCCGATCGGCACGAGTCTCCCGCCCCCGCGCATGAAGTAACCGTCCGTACCAATACGAATGCCCTGATCGCCCATAGACCACCGCTTGTACCCGCAAAAAGCCCCCCCGGCAAAAACGGAGTGCCCATTCCCGCAACCAAAAACCCCCGCCTTTGCTTTTTTTACGTTTTACGAATTACGTTTTACGTTTCCCCCTCCCCCCCTTACATTACACCGGTTTTTCACCGAGGCTGCCGACACTATGCCAAGACGCACTGACATCCACACGATTCTCATCATTGGTTCCGGTCCGATCGTCATCGGGCAGGGATGCGAGTTCGACTATTCGGGCGTGCAGGCCTGCCGTGCGCTGCGCGAAGAGGGATATCGCGTCGTGCTGATCAACAGCAACCCGGCGACGATCATGACCGATCCGGAATTCGCCGATGCGACCTATATCGAGCCGATCACCCCGGAGACGGTCGAGAAAATTCTGGCGTATGAGTTGGCGCACGGCACCCCGATCGACGCCCTGTTGCCGACGCTCGGGGGGCAGACGGGCCTCAACACCGGCATGGCCTGCTACGACAAAGGCATCCTCAAAAAATACGGCGTGCAGATGATCGGCGCGGATCGCGATGCCATCCATCGCGGTGAGGATCGGCAGGTCTTCAAAGACCTGATGATCAAGATCGGCCTGAACGTCCCCCGCAGCGGCGTGGTTCACAACATGGACGATGCCCGCAAAGTGCTGGCCGACATCGGCCTGCCGTTGATTATCCGCCCCGCTTTCACGCTCGGCGGCACGGGCGGCGGCATCGCCTACAACGTCGAGGAATTTGAAGAAATCGTCTCGCGCGGGCTCGATGCCTCCCCCGTCTCCGAAGTGCTCATCGAGCAATCCGCCATCGGGTGGAAGGAATACGAGATGGAGGTGATGCGCGACAAAAACGACAACGTCGTCATCATCTGCTCGATCGAAAACATCGACGCCATGGGCGTCCACACCGGCGACAGCATCACGGTTGCGCCGATCCAGACGCTGACGGACAAGGAATACCAGCGCATGCGCGACGCCAGCATCGCGATCATCCGCGCAGTGGGCGTCGAGACCGGTGGCAGCAATATCCAGTTCGGCATCAATCCGGACAACGGGCAGATGATCGTCATCGAGATGAACCC
>JANXVV010000411.1 GCA_025351525.1 Humisphaera sp.
AAACACTGCAAATCAGGTCCACCGCATTTGAAATTTCCCGTCCCCTCCCCCCGGTACTCCGGGGGGAGGGTTGGGCTGAGGGGTCTTGGGTGCTTTGAATATGGTGGCATGGGCGTCTCGCCCATGCATTTCTTCGGCCAAAAAGCATGGGCGAGACGCCCATGCCACCAGTTTTTCGAAAGACCCAAGACCCCTCAGCCCAACCCTCCCCCCGGAGTACCGGGGGGAGGGGACGGGAAATTTCAAATGCGGTGGACCTGATTTGCAGTGTTTGTGTGAGGCGATCGGTTGCTTGCCGATAGTCGATTGTTACACTATCGCCGAATGTCCGCCCTCCCGGAAATCCTCGCCCACAATGCCGCGTTTGTCGCCAGCAAGTCGTATGAGGAATTCCTCACCAGCCCGCTGCCCAATAAGCGGTTGGTCATCATCACCTGCATGGATACGCGCTTGGTCGAGCTGCTTCCGAAAGCCATGGGCATTCGCAATGGCGACGTGAAAATGATCAAGATCGCCGGCGCGGTCGTCAGCCATCCGTTCGGATCGGTGATGCGGAGTATTCTGGTGGCGGTTTATCAGTTGGGTGCCGAAGAGATCGCGGTGGTGGGCCATCACGGTTGCGGCATGACCGGCCTAAGCGCCGACGCCGTGCTGGACCACGCCCGCCGGCGCGGCATCTCGCCCAAAACGTTCCACACCTTAAATCACGCCGGCGTCGATCTACGGCAATGGCTCACCGGTTTTGAAAGCCCGGAGGAAGGCGTGCTGGCCAGCGTCGAACTGATCCGCAACCACCCGCTGCTGCCCGGGGACGTCGCCGTCCATGGCTTGGTGATGCATCCTGAGACCGGACGGTTGGATGTGCTGACCATCGGCGAGGCGGCGAAACTTGAGGAATAAGATTTGCTAAACAAACTATCACGCCGCACTGACCGCCCTATGTCAGCCACTTCGAGAATGTGAATGGAATCGC
Source organism: Humisphaera sp. (assembly GCA_025351525.1). GTDB lineage: Bacteria > Planctomycetota > Phycisphaerae > Tepidisphaerales > Tepidisphaeraceae > JANXVV01. Next base: position 974 of record JANXVV010000411.1, read on the forward strand.
ATTTTGAATCGGTTACATTCGATCGAATCGCGAACCGACAACTTCTTTGGGAGGGCCATGCCCGCAGACTACGGACGGATCCACCGACTGCTCAAAATCATCACGCTATTTCAAGGAAGAAACGACTGGACCCCCAAACGCCAGGCGTTGGAATTGCGTATCACGGAACGAAGCGTCTACCGCGACTTGAAAATGCTGCCGGGAGCCAACATCCCTCATTCATTCGATAAAGAGGCGGGCGGCTACGTGATGGGGCGGGAGTTTTTTATGCCGGCGGTATCGCTGACGCTGGAGGAATCGCTGGCGCTGGTGGCCCTGGCCGAGCAGGTGGGGGAACAGGTGCCGTTCATCAGGGCGTCGTCAAACAACTCTTCGCGAAGCACGGGTTCGTGAAACGGAAGGCCCGCACGGGGCTGAAAGTGACCGCTGACATGATCGACATGCGCTTTCGTGGAACCCTTGATGCGCAAATATCCTTTGAAGCCCAATGGGGCAAGTGGGACATTTGTGATTTTTCACGCTCCACGCAAGGAATAACGCATTGCGGGAGGCCTGGGCCGGAGACCAGTTTTGTTCCATTTTGTTCGATTCTGTTCCATTTGGGAGTTAAATCCATCAGTCATGCCGTGCTTGGAATATGCGGCGTGGAACTGATATCACCTTTGTGTTTTTATGTGAATTATTCGGGGCGGTAAGTTCGCTCTTGAGGAAATCTGAAAACCTATGCAAAGGCCCGATTGATGAAAGCTCCTTCGGCGGAGGATATCCTTGTCATCCTCCCCGTATCCCGCTACAAATAACCGCATGTCTGAACCTCCGTCGCTGGACGATCTTCGCCGGCAAATCGACAGCCTTGATTCGAAGATCGTCGACCTGCTCAACGAGCGGGCCGGGTTTGTCGTGCAGATCGGGAAGATCAAGCAATTAACCAACGTGCCGATTTATGCGCCGGATCGTGAAAAAGCGGTGATGGAGAAAGTAAGGCGGCTCAATCGGGGGCCGTTGCAGGACCGCTGCCTGGAGGCGGTGTATCGGGAATTGATGAGCGGCTCATTCGCGCTGGAAAAGCCGTTGAAAATCGGTTTTCTCGGGCCTAAGGGATCGTTCTCGCATCTGGCGTCGATCGGAAAATTCGGCAGCAGCGTCGAGCATGTGCCGCTGGCCGATATCAGTCTGGTGTTTCAGGAGGTCTCGCGCGGGCACATCGATTACGGGCTGGTTCCGGTGGAAAACAGCATCGGGGGCGGCGTGGTCGACACGCTCGACGCATTCCTGAACAGCTCCGCGAAAATCTGCGCGGAAGTGCTGATCACGATTCACCACAATCTGCTTTCCAAGGAGCCGTGGGAAAAGATCAGAAGTATCTTCTCGAAGCCGGAAGTGTTTAGCCAATGCCGCAGTTGGCTGTCGGCGATGGCGAAGGATCTGGACGTGCAGCCCGCAGCCAGCAGCAGCCGTGCCGCCGAGATGGCCGCCCAGCAACCGGGCGTTGCCGCGATCGGATCCTCGCTCGCCGGTGAACTTTATGGCTTGCACATTCTGTTCGAGAACATCGAGGACAACCCGGATAACGTCACTCGATTTTTCGTCATCGGCCGCGAGGGTGCCAAAAAGAGCGGCGAGGACAAGACGGCGATCATGTTCACCACCGCCCACAAACCCGGCGCCCTGGCGGAAGTGCTGGATGTGTTCAAGGAAAACGGGATCAATCTGACGGACATCGAAAAGCGACCGAGTAAGAAGGTCAACTGGGAATATTATTTCTTCATCGATGCCGCCGGTCATTCAGAGGATATGAAGGTGGCTCTCGAGCAGGCGCAGAAACATTGCCTTCAGTTGACGGTGCTGGGGAGCTATCCGAAGGCGCGGGAAGTGCTGTGAGTGGTGACGCCAGTGGGTGAGAAAGACGAACGACGAAATTCGAATTCACGAATCAATGACGAATCACGAATGAAGCAATTCGGCGATGCTCGCGCCGAGCTTGACTACACAGCTCAACCGAGCCTGAACATCTTACCGATAAGGGTCAAAAGTGCCGGAAATGGTGGGCGAGATTCATTCCGCCCATGAAAAACCCCGGCAGGTGCCGGGGTTTTGAATACCCCCAAGGGGAGTCGAACCCCTGTTCGCCGGCTGAGAACCGGCTGTCCTAGGCCACTAGACGATGAGGGCGTTCAGGGCATTGCAAGGCATTTGCACCTAGGTGCGTCGAATCTTAATCGGGGGGCGAATGGTGTCAA
>JANXVV010000517.1 GCA_025351525.1 Humisphaera sp.
TTCACGCCGGACTACGTGTTCACCCACGTGACGCGGCTGGTGCCGAGCAAGGGGATGTGGCGCGATCTGCGCGTGCTGGAACATCTGGAACCGATCCTGCGCGAGCGAAACGAGACGGCGGTTTTGTTCGCGCTCAGCACCGAAATCCCCGGCCGTCGTCCGGAGGACATCCGCCGGATGGAAGAGCAGCACAAATGGCCGGTGGCCCACCGCGAAGGGCTGCCCGATCTATCGGGAGGTGAGGCGGCGTACTATCAGGGCGTGCAGGAGTTCAACGCCTGCAGCCGCAATATCAAGGTGGTTTTCATCAATCAGTTCGGGTGGGAGCAGAAGCTGTGCGGCTCGCGCATGCCCGCCGACATGGAATTCATGGACATCCGCAAAGGCTCCGATGTGGAATTCGGGCAGAGCATCTATGAACCGTTCGGCATCGCCCAGGTGGAACCGATCAGCTTCGGCGGCATCTGCGTTTTCTCCAACGTGTGCGGCTGCGCGGGCTTCGTCGAGAAAGCCTCGCGCAAAGTGTTCGGCGGACCAACGCCGAACGTCATCGTCGCCGACTACACCGAACTGCCCGAGCATCCGATGCAGGCCGAGCAACTGCTGAACATCGGTCAACCGGAGCGCGATGCCATCGAACATGCGGTGGCGGAAAAGGTGGCGAAGGAGCTTTTCAAACGCCTGCCGCGCACCCCGGCGGAGTTTGAGGAATTCATCGACCGGGGACATGCCATCGCGCAGGAGATGAGTTGGGACGCCGTGGCCCGGGACTACGTCGTGCCCGGAATCTTGCGGGCGAGCAAGGCGCATCGGTTGAAGCAGATCGCCTGAGGCGGTGCGTTCATTTGAGGAACCCTGTCGTCGATCACTTCCAGGTTTTCAGCGGCCCGGGGTGCCACAGGTCGCGGTACCCCGAGACCTGTGGAATCCAACCCGGACGCGGAAGTGATTGCAGGCCCGTTCCCAACCCGGATCATTCACCACGAAAGCACGAAGAACACGAAGAAACGCTTTGATGGTGGGTCTTTCGAGCTGGAGCGGATCGCAAAGCATCATACCCGATTTTTTTTCGTGCCCTTCGTGCTTTCGTGCTTTCGTGGTGAGACCGAATGATCCGTTCCAGCCTCTACGCCGCCATCACCGCGCCGCCCTGAAGGTTCGTGGCGACCGGGCTGCAGAGGGGCCCGAATTGCGAGCGGGGGTTGAACCACCGGGCGCAGAGAAACACCCGCGAGCCGGGGGCGATGGTCGGGCTGAAGATGACATCCATCACCGTCCTGCTGGCCGACCCCTCGAACTTCCAGGCCGATACCTCGGGAGGCGGCGCGATGCCGACAAAGCTGAAAATGTTGGCCCCCGCCGTGGAGGGCGGCCGGCCGCGCTTGCTCGAGGGGTTGGTATCGTGCAGCTTGATCCTCACCGTCCAGCCCACCACCGAAACCACGTCCAGCGCCGGTGCCATCCCCGGCGCGGGGATCGGTGTGGGTATCGCCCGAAGCTTCAATCCCAAACTGATCTTCATGGCATTCGTCACGGCGGCCTGACCTTCGATCACGGAGATCAAAAGTTTTGCGTACGCCTTCACATTCACCAAAGCCTGGTTTTTCGCGGCCACCGTCGTCCTGGTTTTGGTGCTGGGGTCCTGGGCCAGGGAAAGACTGGCACTATAGATACCGACCAGATTCGCAAGCGCCGTGGATTGAGGCACCGAGATCCCGTATTGGAGCCCCGAAGCGGTCAAAATGGTGCTCGCGTTGGACATCCAGGCGAGCAGCCCGGCATTGGTGTCCGGAAACATTCCCTTCGGCATGATCTACCTTTCGGCGGAGGGCTCGATGAATCGATCCCCATCCGCCATGTGTGCCCCCCCGCTCATCCTCGCTCTTGGCCGCGCGCCGATTTCGGCTGCGCTGGATGCCGTGCGGGATAATCTCCGTATCGGCCGGGGGCCGGGGGAGGTGAATGAAAGTGGGAAGAATTTTTGGGATGAGGGAGGCAGGGTGGGAGATTGCGCCCCGCGGGCCTCAATGACGAATTCACGAAATTCGAATTCACGAATCAATGACGAAATTCGAATGCAGGAATGACGAAACGAAATCCCCGTTTCGTCATTTCCTCATTCGTCATTCGTCTTTCATTCTCGGACCCTGCCCGCCGGGTGCCACAGGTCGCGGTACTCCGAGACCTGTGTCTTTCGGCTCACCCACGAGCACAGGTCTCGGAGTA
>JANXVV010000007.1 GCA_025351525.1 Humisphaera sp.
CACGGACCAGTTCTGGAACACCGAGGGAGCCGAGAGCATCTTAGCCTTGCGTGGCCAGTGGCTCAGCCAGGACCAAAGATGGGAACACTACTGGTTGTGTACCCAGCCAAGGGCAGAGGCTGCGTAGGCTGACACGCACCCCACTAAACAGGAGGCGACCGATGCAATCTTCGAATGGATCGAAGTATGGTATAATCGCAAACGAAGGCACAGCTCCCTCGGCTACGTCAGCCCCGAAACCTTCGAGGCACAACAGAACTAAACCGAACCGAGACGCGCACGTTTTTCGTGGGGAAGATCAATGAGGTCATTCGAATAGCGGAAGTTGCCGTGAATCCGCCACGACAGACTCCGCCGACCCCTCGGCGAATTGAGTAACCAATCGGTCTCCTTCCTTCACCTGCTGATGGCTCCGAACCACCGCACCGGTCTTCTTCATCGTCGTGATGCTGTAGCCGCGCGAGAGTACGTTTTCCGGACCAAGTGCGCGAAGCTGACTTTCAAATCCGGATAGACGCATCTGACGTTTCTGAAGGTCGGAGATGACGGCCCGATTCAATTCTTTTTCCGAAGCCGTCAACCGCTGCGACACCAGCCGGATTTGATGCTTCGGATGCCTTTCCCCCAATCGAATGATCGCGCGCTGTAATCGATCGTGTAGCGTGCGAACTCCACGTCGCGCACGTTCCGCCAGCCGCTTCTCCAACTCATTTAATTTCTGTCGGAACCGCCCCACCAGCAGTTCCGGCCGCTGTTGATCCAGCCGTTCGCCAAGCTCCGTTGTCCGCCGTTGATCGATCCGAAGCTGTTGACCCACCGCCAGAGCCAACGCGCGATGCCGATCATCCAGCAGCTGCCGAAGCTGATTGATCCGATCCAAAGGCCGGCGGAACATCTCGTGCCGTTGCACCCCGGCCAGCCGTTGCTGGGCCGTCGCCACCCGCGTCCGCACGCCCCGCCGTAAACGCAGCGCGGAGATATCAAGCATCTCGCCGGCGGTCTTCCAATGCTGCACGATTATCTGGGCGGCTTCAGTGGGCGTATGCGCGTGATAATCCGCCGCTAGATCGGCGATGGACGTGTCGACCTCATGGCCAATCCCCGTCACAATCGGAATCTGCGAGGCGACAATCGCCCGCGCGACGATTTCCTCGTTGAACTCCCACAGATCTTCTAGAGACCCTCCCCCGCGCGCCAACAGAATGACGTCGATGCCATCCGGTGTGGTCGACTGAGCATTCAGCAGATTGATCGCCGCCGCGATTTTCGCTGCGGAACCGTCTCCCTGAACCGGAACGTGAAACAGCGAGAGTTTCAAAAAAGAGTATCGCCGCAGCACTTTAAGCATGTCCTGCAATGCGGCGGTCGCACTGCTGGTCAACAAGACGATTCGCCTCGGGAATCGCGGCAACATTTTCTTGCTCGCCGCATCGAACAGCCCTTCAGCTTCCAACTTCGCCTTCAGTTGTTGAAATGCCAGTTCCAATGCCCCTTGTCCGAGCGGGTGCAGCATCGTCACATAGAGTTGATATTTACCCTGCTGAGGATAGACCGAAACGGTTCCGGTGGCGAGCAATTCCATGCCGTCCGAAGGTTGAAACTTTAAGCGCGCCGCATCGCTCCGCCACATGACGCATTGGATGGCCGCGCCCGCATCTTTCAACGTGAAGTAATGATGTCCCGAAGCGGCGTGCGCCTTGTAGTTGCTCACCTCTCCCTTGACCAGCACCGAGCCCGGGAACCCGGCTTTGATCGCGCGATCGATCTTAGCCGTCAACTGCGTCACGCTTAAAGCTTCGACTTCACCCGCCGGTGTGGGGCCAACCGCCGGCTTCGTGCTTCGCGAAGTCATCTGCTTTTGAAAATCGAAGAAACCAGCTCCACTCATGCCAAACAGTATAATGCGTGACCCGAATAAGGTGGCATGGGCGTCTCGCCTATGCATTTTACCGGCTTCAAAGCATAGGCGAGACGCCCATGCCATTATTTGAACTAAGTCGTTCCTGCCATTCGCCGCATATCTGCGGTATTATTCAGGGATGAAATTCGGCCGCATCAAGCGACAGCATGGCCGGGTCGGTGGACTGGACAAAATCCTGGACACCATCGTTAAAGACTGCCCGCATGTGACTCGGATCGTCCCTGGCCGAATTAAGGTTCGTCGCGGCAAAACCCCGGCGAGCTTCAAGATTCAGTACCCGACGCCGGCGGGTTTGAAATGCCTGTACACAGGCACCGGGACGGTGCAGGAGGTTTTTCTGATCTGCTCGGATCAGGAACAGACGCAGGCCTGGTTGATGGAGCAGGAGATCGCCATCCCCTGACGGACATTTCAGCGCCGGCCCCGAGGGCCGGTTTTTCCCTCGGATCGCTTATGTCACTTCCCCCGGAAGCCGCAAACATTCTTCGCTCGGGCGGGCTCGTCGCCTTTCCCACCGAGACCGTCTACGGCCTGGGTGCGGATGCAACCCAGCCAAACGCCATCGCCAGAATTTTCGCCGTCAAAGGTCGCCCCGCCACCAATCCTCTGATCGTGCATGTTGCCGATGCGAGTATCGCGAAACGCTACGCCATGACCTGGCCCGGCGAGGCGACGAAATTGGCGGAGGCATTCTGGCCGGGGCCGCTCACGCTCGTCCTGCCGAAATCCCCTCTTATTGTCAGCGTGGTGACGGCCGGCAGAGGCACGGTCGGCCTGCGCGTGCCGGACCACCCGCTCGCCCTTGAACTCCTTCGCGCCTTCGATGGCCCCCTCGCCGCCCCGAGCGCGAACCGGTCCAACCGCATCAGCCCGACTACCGCTCGGCACGTTCGAGACGAACTGGGCGACGCGGTCGATCTGATCCTGGATGGCGGGCCATGCCGTGTGGGAATCGAATCGACGGTGCTCGATCTGAGCGGTGTGACGCCGACCCTTCTTCGGTTAGGTGGAATTTCGCGACGGCAGATTGAAGCGGTCATCGGGCCGGTGAAGTCGATCGGACAAATCGCCGCCCATGAACCGGCGATGAGTCCCGGTCAGTTGCCCGTGCATTACGCCCCCCAAACGCCGGCATTTCGATTTGAGAATTTTGCGGATCCGGTGGAAGGGGCGCATACCGCGAGGGGAACCATTCGCCTTGGCTCGAAGAATGAGGTGGAAAAGGAAGGACTGCGGATCGCGCTGCCTCGTCATCCCGAACTCTACGCACGCCATTTTTATGAAGTGCTGCGCGAACTCGATGCGATGAATTTGCCGGCTATCCATATCGAGATGCCGCCGCAACAGCCCGAATGGGCCGCCGTGCGCGATCGCATCGTGCGGGCGACAAAAGCGATCGATCACTGACCTGCACCCTTTTTTTGCAGTTTCCGCTCCTTTCCTTTAGTTTTACGGGCCGATGAGAACCCAGTACGACGAGGGAGATATCAAGCGGGTGGTGGAACGGTTGGCGATCCGAATCGCCGCCGCATTTCCGCCGGACGCTCCATTGAGTGTGATCGGAATCCGGACGCGCGGCGAGGTGTTGGCCGAACGTCTGGCGGGGTTGCTTGAAAAAAGAGGCTTTACCAAACTCGGGCGCGGTGTTCTCGACATCACTTTTTATCGCGACGACCTCTCTGGTGCCGGGGCGAAGCCGCTGATTCGACCCACGGAAATAAACTTTGACATGGACGGTAAGCCCGCGCTGCTGGTGGATGATGTGATCTTCACGGGCCGGTCGATCCGCGCCGCGATGGACGCGCTGACCGATTTCGGCCGTCCCAGCCGGATTCGCCTGGCGGTTCTCGCCGATCGAGGTGGGCGGGAACTTCCGATCCAGCCCGATTTCGTCGGGTTCATGCTCAAAGAAGTGCCCGCCGATCATCGCGTGAATGTGCGGATGATCGAAATTGACGGTCGCGATGAAATCGTGGTGGAACCGCGAACCTGAATGATTTCGAGACCTTGGAAGAAAAAAGCCCATGCCTCACACGCCGCTGCGCTGGACGCGAAAACATCTGCTGACCCTTGAGGCCCTCTCGGCGGACGAACTTCGTTTCGTTCTCGACACCGCCGATTCCTTCAAGGAGGTTTCCACCCGCAGCGTCAAAAAAGTCCCCGCCCTCCGTGGCCGGGTCGTCGTCAACTGTTTCTTCGAAGACAGCACGCGCACCCGCACCAGTTTTGCCCTGGCCGCCCAGCGTCTGTCGGCGGATCTCATCGACTTCAGCGAGAAGGGCAGCAGCATCAGCAAGGGTGAAACGCTCATCGACACGGCTCGCAACATCGAAGCGATGGGAGTCGACATCATCGTCATCCGCCATCCCGCCGCCGGGGCCGCCGATCTGCTGGCGCGCACCGTGAATTGCAGTGTCGTCAATGCCGGTGACGGCGCGCACGAGCACCCCACGCAGGGATTGCTGGACCTCTACACGATCCGCGAGCGCTTCGGGAAAATCGAGGGATTAAAGGTCGCCATCGTCGGCGACATCGTCAACAGCCGGGTGGCCCGATCCAATCTCTGGGCGCTGACGAAGATGGGCGCGGAAGTCATCCTCGTGGGTCCGCCGACGCTTCTATCCAAATCGTTCGAAGCACTCGGCGCGCGGGTGCATCACAATTTCGATGAAGTCATCGGCGAGGTCGACGTGATCAACATGCTTCGCGTACAGTTCGAGCGCATCAAAACCAGTCAATTCCCGACGGTACGCGAATTCACCCGGCTCTTCGGACTGAACCAGGAACGCTTCGCCCGCTGCAAAAAAAATGTCTTCGTCATGCATCCCGGGCCGATGAACCGCGGGATCGAAATCTCCTCCACCATCGCCGACGGGCCGCAGAGCGGGATATTAAAGCAGGTGACGAATGGTTTGGCGGTGAGGATGGCGGTGCTGTATCTGGTGACGCATTCGGGATGAATTGCATCGGATTGCGCAAAGGTGCAAAGTGGGCAGAGGGGCAAAGGGAAAATGGAGCCACGGAAGGAAGTGTTCTGTGCCTTATGACGAAGAAATCGCACAAGGTACTTCGCCCGCACATAGGGTATGTGTCGAATGGGTGCCACAGGTCGCGGTACTCCGAGACCTGTGTCTTCGCGGGCCGAGGAAC
>JANXVV010000022.1 GCA_025351525.1 Humisphaera sp.
GGAGGAAATGTCCCTGCGAATTGCGCGCCGCCCCGGCATCGGGGACGGCGGCGACCCCGGCGATCGGCGCGTGGCCGGCCGGCGGCGCGGGGGAAAGAGAAGCGTCTTTCAGTGGAAAAGGCGGGGAGGTTGTCTGAGCCACGAGCGGTTCCTTTCGTGCGGGAGTTTACCCGCGATGAGGGACCGAGGCGCGCCAGTCGGGGGTGGGGAAGATCACTATTTCACCTTCACCACAATCATCGTCACATCATCCGTCCGCTTCGTCAGCCCCACGAACTTCCGCATGTCCCACAGCAGATTCTGCACCACCGCCTCCGCCGTCTCGCCACCTTTCATGAAGGCGTCCACCAGCCGCTGACGGCCATAGCTTTGCTGCTGAAAATTCATCGCATCCGGCACGCCGTCGGTGTAGAGGAGCAGGATGTCGTTGGTCTTCAGATCGATGACGGATTGGGTGTATCGCTCGGCGGGGTCGATGCCGAGGATCATGTTCTGGCTGCCGAGTTCGAGCAGTTGGCCGTCGCGCAGCAGCAGGCCGGGGGGATGGCCGGCGTTGCAGTAGGTCAGTCGGCGATTGTGGGTGTCGAGCACGCCGTAGAAAAGCGTGACGAATTCACCGATTTTCGTGTCGCGATAGAGCATCGTGTTGATGCGCTGCAGCACTTCGTAGAGATAATAAATGTAATCCACATGGGCGCGCAGGGAAGATCGGACGGAGGCCATGATGAGGCTTGCCGGCACGCCTTTGCCGCTGACGTCGGCGACGCACAGTCCGAGATTGTCGCCGGGCAGGGGGATGAAATCGTAGAAGTCGCCTCCCAGTTCAAAGCAGGGGATGTAGACGCTGGCGAATTCGATGCCGGCGAGATCGGGTGGGGAGTGCGGCATCATCCGCTGCTGGACATCGCGGGCCATCATCACCTGTTTTTCCAGTGCATCCGCCTCGGCGGTCTCGGCCTGCAGACGTGCGTTCTCAATCGCCGCCGCCGCCTGTGCCGCCACCGCCTTCAGCATGTCGATCTGTAATTGCGTGAAGGCTTGTTCCTGGCTGGTATAGAGCCGCAGCGCGCCGATGGGCCGGCCTTTGTATCGCATGCCGATGGAAAGCATGGAGACGATCCCCTCGCGAATCGATTCCTGCGGGTACAGAATTCTCGGATCGACGGCCATGTTGCGGACGTATTCATATCCCTTGGGAGAGAGCGCCACCCGATCGATTTCCGCCTGACTCAGACGGATTTTTCCCTTGCTCAAATACTCCGCCGACAGATTATGCACGGCGCGGATGACCAGTTCATCGCTCTCCTTATCGACGAGACGAATACTGGTCGCCTTCACGCTCATCATCTCACAGACCAGCTCGGCGGTGCGTTGAAGCACCTTGCCCAGGTCGCGCGCTTCCGACAGCATCATCGTCATCGTGTAAACGGCGGTCAGTTCGTTGATGCGCTGGCGAAGTTGGAATTCCTGAAAGCAGAGCCGCGCGATCGCGTTGGCCAAAAGAAATAGAAACTGAATGGCAGCCGGTTTCACGTTGCGGGCCCGATTGATCTCCCGGCTGATTTGTTGGGCCAACCCTTTGACCTGCCGAAACTCCAGCCCGGCTTTTTCCGCCAGGATGGCAAGCCTGGCATCGTCGATCGGCAAACCCTCCGAACGGGTGGCGGCCATGCGGATCGTCCCGAGCCGTTGGTTGTTCACCATGATCGGGGCGACGTATTCCGTCCCTTCCTTCTGCGGTTTATCGGGGTTGTCCTCAGCGGCGGCGATCGCGCGCTGTCGCCGTAAAAACTCGGTGGTCGGCGCGGGCTGGGTGATCCTTCCGCCGCCGGCATCGGTGATGACCGCCTTCACATTCGCAACGGCCGCGAAGCTGTCCTGGATTTCCTGCAGCGTCTGCAGATCCAGAAAGTCGGTGAGGCGCAGATGATCGGGATCGAATTCAGTCATTCAGATTGAGAGGCATTCCAGTGGTCCGCCCGTGCTAATTATCTGGGTGCCACAAGTCGCGGTACTCCGAGACCTGTGCTCTTTGGCCGGCGCAGACACAGGTCTCGGAGAACCGCGACCTGTGGCACCCATTCGACCCACACTATTAGTGCGGGCGGAATACTCGGGAGCGATTTACTGAGCTTTCGGTTCCAGCGATTCCCACCCGCCTCCAAGCGCCTTATACAACGCCACCAGATCTTCCGATACAAACCGATCGCTTTGCACGAGCTGATCCTGAGCGGCATACAGACTGCGCTCGGCATCCAGCACGCTTAGAAAATCCGTAAGCCCGGCGGTGTAGCGTTGCGTGGCCAGCGTCACGGCCCGGCGATTCGCCTCGACGGCATCGGTCAGACTCCGCCGCCGAACCTGCTCGCGACCGTAGGCGATCAATGTGTCCTCCACATCGGCAAGCGAATTTAAGACCGTCGCTTCATAGGCGATCACCGCTTGTTCCTGCAGCGCATCCTGCACGCGAATGTTCGCGCGGATTCGACCCGCATCGAAGATCGGCCAACTGACGCTCGGCCCGATCGACCAGAATCGGCTGCCGTAATTCGCGATGCTTTTGAACTGCGTGCTCTCCAGGCCGAGCGAACCGGTGAGGCTGAATTTGGGAAACAGATCGGCGGTGGCGACACCGATGCGGGCCGTCGCGGCGGCCAAGAGTCGCTCGCTGCGGCGGACGTCCGGCCGGCGGCGAAGCAGATCGGAGGGCAGCCCGATCGGCACTTCAGGAATCACCGCCGCGGGAATCGGTTTGGTGTCGCCCAATTCCCGCACCAGTGCATTGGGTTCCTTGCCGAGCAGCACGGCGAGGGCGTGGGCGGTCTGCCGAAGGTTCGATTCCAAGGCGGGAATCTGTGATTCGGTTGTGGCCACCAATGCCTGGGCGCGGGCGACGTCCAGCTCCGTCGCCGTCTTCAAACCCGCTTCAAACTGCCTCCGGGTCACTTCCAATGTCTCGCGCTGCGCCTTTAGATTTTCGACCGCGATCGCGATCTGCTTTGCGAAACCGCGGTAGTCGATGTAATCGCGGGCCACCTCGGAGATCAGCGTCAGCAGAACACTGTGCCGATTTTCAACGCTGGCTTCGATGTCATCGCGGGCCGCTTCCACGCCTCGGCGACCTCCGCCGAAAACATCGATTTCCCAACTGGCATCGAACCCGGCCTGATACAGATTGGTGGGTCGGCCCGCGCTGCCTAACGATGAGAAAGAGCGAGACCCGATCGCGGTGCTGCTGCGATTGCGCGTGAAGCCGGCGTTGGTCCCGACGGTCGGAAATTCGCCCGCCAGTTGCACGCCATATTGCGCCCGCGATTGACGGATCCGCGACTCGGCGGCCTGCAGATCGAGATTGCTTTTCACCGCCCGCTCGATCAGCGAATCGAGCTGCGGATCCTGAAAATTCTGCCACCATTTCTCGACCTGCCCGCTGACGGCCTGCGTGGTGGCCGGCTGGGTTGAAGCCATCGTTGTCGGCTGAGTCGTCGCCAGCTTCGCCGAGTCGCTTTCGCTGAAACGATCGGGCAGCGTCGGATTCGGCGGCACGTAGTTCGGACCGACAGTGCAACCCACTAAAATGGCGCACAGGGTTGAACCGACAATCAGTAATTTAAAATTCATAAATGCATTCCTACAATGCAGGTCTTTTGAAAACCTGGTGGCATGGGCGTCTCGCCCATGCTTGTTGGCCGAAGAAATGCATGGGCGAGACGCCCATGCCAC
>JANXVV010000068.1 GCA_025351525.1 Humisphaera sp.
GACATGTGCTCGCGGGCCACCCGAAAGACACAGGTCTCGGAGTACCGCGACCTGTGTTGGCTTGGCCGAAAGACACAGGTCTTGGAGTACCGCGACCTGTGGCACCCCGCACCGTTGAAAACCGGGAAGTTATTTGCGACCCGTTCCTAAACAAAGATTTTTCATCTCTCATTCATCATCTCCATCGCGATCTCCGCGACGCGCCGCGACGCGCCGCGACGATCGAGGGTGGCAACCAGTTTTAGGAGGTCATCCCGCTGCGCCCGCCGTTTCTCGGGATGGCGGAGGAAGTCGATCGCCAGTTCCGCCACCGGAATGTTGGAGCCGTTCCACGGAATGATTTCCGGCACGATGCGATGTTTCGGGATGCCGCTCTCGGTCGACGACCGCTCGGCCAGAATGTTCACCAGCGCAATGGACGGCGTCTTAATCAACCACCGAGCCGCCAGATGCCAGATCAACTTGCCGGCTCGGAAGACGACGATCATCGGCACCGCGTAAGCCGCGACGTGCAGGGTGGTGGTTCCGCTTTTGGCGATGCAGAAATCCCATCCGGGGGCCATCGCGTCGATTGCGCCTTGTTCGATGCGCATCTCGGGGCGACCGGCCGCCATCGCGCAGACCAGCGCGTGCGTGGGCGGCGTGGTGGAGACCTCGAACCGCGCCGTGGGAAACACTGCGCGGATGCGATCGGCCACTTCGAGCATGTGGGGCCAATTCCCGCGAATCTCCGCCCGCCGTGAACCGGGCATGAGTCCGATGACGGGGGTGGACCCTCCGGGGAGAAAGGCCATCACCGGTTCCGGTGAGAGCTTGCGATCCGGCGGCAGTTCGTCGAACAGAGGGTGCCCGACAAACGTCGCCATCACGCCGCGCTCGCGGTAATACGATTCCTCGAATGGCAGAATGCAGGCGACGCGGTTGACGAATTGCCTCACCTGTCTGATGCGCCCTTCTCGCGAAGCCCACAGTTGCGGGGAGATGTAGTACAGCACCGGCACGCCGCAAGAGCGGGCCATTTTCGCGAAGTGCAGATTCATCCCGGAAGAGTCGATGCAGATATGCAGGTCAGGTTTGTGTTGCTGGTAATATTGACGGGTCCAGCGCAGCAGCTTCCAAATCTCGACCGCTCGGACGGCGGCGCGGATAAACATCATCGCGCGGTTGACGGTCTCGTGATGAATGCTGACCCCGGCGGCGGCCATGGCGGAGCCACCGTGCCCTTCGATGACGATTGAAGGGTCCAGCAACCGCAGAGCGCGGGCCAGGGCGGCGGCGTGCTGATCGCCGCTCACTTCCGCCACCGTGATAAAAACGCGTTTCGGCATTCGACGCCATCGAGCATAGGCGATCTGCGGATGACGCACCAGAATCGACGAAATGCTCCGAAGATGAACCGGGATGATTCACCACGAAAACACGACGAAGACCGCCACCCACTCGTTGCCATTTCTTATTTCCCCGAAGTCGGAGGATTCTCCGGCCAGTCTTTCGCATCGCGCAGGGCTTCCATATTTTCCCTTGCGAACACCCGGCCGCGATTCATCCCATGACATCGCTCGGCGGCGTGGTTCCAAATATCCGGGCTCGAAAGATTGGAATCCCAGAAAGGCCAGGTGCGGCATTGCAGCGGGCGAACCGGATAAATCGTGCAGGAACGCCTGGTGTGAGTGACGGTTTGGTCCCCTTCGTGACTTTCGGTGCGCTCTTCCTTGAGGAAAATGCAGTCATGCTCTCCCTGTGCATTACGCCGCTCGGTCAAGCTGATTCGGCCAAATACGGTTCGACAGTATCGCTCGATAACCTGCTCTGTCGTCAGCTTCAGGTGTTCGGCCAGCCGCTCGATCTCCCGCTCGGACATCCAGACGAATCCCGGCCCGCCCGTGCAGCAGTTCCCGCATTGCGTGCAGGTAAATTGAAGCCCATCGGCATACCAGGGCGATTTTTCAGCGGGGAGCATTTCAAGTTTCATTGGAGAAAAGGATACGCGAAAGAAACGGCGCGGTTCAATGATGCGCTCCTGTACGCCGGGATCGGAGCCGCAGGCGACGACCCGGATTCCGCAACGACCCATAAAAACAGCGCAACCTTTTTAAGGCGTTGCGATCTTGGGCTTAGCCACAGGCCTCGTCGTCGGCCTCGGAATAAACTTCCGAGGCTTCACCCCCGGCGCTGTCGCGCTCAGCAGCGCATCCTCCGCCTGCCGATGAGCCGCATCCACCGAGTCAGGATCGCCGGCGACGCTGTTGACGGTCGCCATCAACAAATGCTTTCCCACATACAAATACATATGCAGTTGATCCGACACTTTTTTCTTGTCGTCCCTGCCCACTTCAAACCGCTCGTGAACTTTCAGGGCGAACCGCTCATCCGATTCCGCGACGGGATCGAGAAACATTTTCGTCTTGTTTTTCAGATGTTCCCCGCGCAATTGTTTGAGGATGGCGGCGGTGACTGGCCGGTCGATCACCATGTCGTTCGGCAACAACTCGAACGCCACGATCGCATCGTGCTTCAACGTGGTGAAGGCGACGATCCGATCGGTCGAATGCTGCGTGCGTTCCCAGAAATCAGTCGGTGGGGGAGTAAATTGCAGACCGAGGTCGCCGAGGATGACGGGAGCGGGATGCGACTCATCGGCTCTACACAGAGCGACAAAGATGAGGATCAAGGAGACGGATAGGAAAAGGCGTCCGGTCATATCAACTCCTTTGCGGTGTCACACTGAGCATGCGTTTGTGCCGCTTGCGGCTTAGCCGGCGTGCGATTCAGCGATCCGATACGGCTAAGCCGCAAGTGGCAAAGACTTCTTTACTGCATCGAAAACCGCTCGACCCCGGCTATATGTAGCACTACCCGACCGCCAACTTATACCACTTCATCGCGTTGTCCGCCCACAACTTTCGCTGTTCTATAACGGGGCGGGGTGCCACGATTTGCTTCAACGCCTCGATCCAATTTCCGAGCGAGGTGCGCTTGAGGCAGATGGGCCAATCGCCGCCGAACACCACGCGGTCGGGGCCGAAGCTGTCGAGGCAGTGGTCGACGATCGGCGCCAGCATTTCCGCCGACCACATTTCAGGCGCGCGGGCCACGATGCCCGAAATTTTGCAGATCACATTGGGCCTCTTCGCCAGCGCCGCCATATCGCGCTTCCACACTTCGGCATCGTGAGCGGGTTTCAGCCCGGCGGGCGGATGGGCTAGAAATGCCACCGGGTCGGCATTGCCGCAATGATCGACGATGAATCGCGTGTCGGGGCAGAGATGGCTCAATTTCAACCCATCGCTCAATTCGGCGGGCCTCATGCAGAGGTCGAAACTGAGTTCCTGTTTGCCGAGGAATTGAATGCCCCGGACGAATTCATCCTTCAGGCACATGCCGGGCGGCGTGGTCGATGCGTGAAGCACTTGCCGTATCCCGCGCACGAAACCGCCGGGTTTGAATCGCTCGATGAATGCCGCGAGCGCCGGATCATCCGGCCATGCGCCGATCACCGCCGCAATCGTGGCTTGTGTGCGATCGTGGCACAGCCCGATCGCATACTCCGCCTCCGCCGCCCGTTGATCGGCGGGCGAATCGACTTCCATGTAAACCGCTTTCACATTCAACCCGCGCGTCGCCTCGGCATATTCCACCGGTCCGTAGAGGGGCCGATGAACCCCGCTAGATTTCACAATCGTGGGCTGCATCGATTTCGCCGGATCCCAAAGATGCTGGTGCGTGTCGATGACGAGCGGATTTTCCACGTCGGCGGCCTGCGCATCGGCCCCGGAAAAAATCACCGGTGCCATCGCGACCGCCACCGCTCCGGCAAGCATTTCGCGTCGGGTTGGATTGGGTCGATCATTCCACATGTGAAAACCTGACGAGACACCCGGCAAGGGAAGCAAATTTGGCCTCCTCCGAATTCCATTCATTTAAGCTTCCCTCCCCCTTATTTTCCAGTATTTTCTGCAATTGCTTCCGGGGCTTGGTCATCAGCGGATAGTTCGTTCCCCGGTCCTTCTTCACGCGCGGCTTCTGGCGGTCGCGTTTGCGGTTCACCGCCAAACGGGGAATCCGCTCGCCGGGTTCGGCGGTCAGCAGCTAGCGGATCGAGTCGATGAAGCTGATGCGGTCGGGCGTCACGCCCTGTTGCTCGGCGGCCTTCACCATCACGGCCAGTCTCCAGCGCCCTCGGCCAGCTTCGCCCGAAGGGGGTTGGCCTCCACGTATCGCAACACCGTCAGCAGATGTGCATCCTCCTGCACGGGAAAGCTGCGAAAGCGGCCCTGATACAAATGTCCGCCCAGCTTG
>JANXVV010000164.1 GCA_025351525.1 Humisphaera sp.
TTGTCCATCAGGCAGGCACAGGTCTCGGAGTACCGAGACCTGTGGCACCCAGTCCATACGCGAAAGTGATTGTAGACCTGTTCCTAAGAAGTCTCACCCAAACACCGCCGGTGCCGGTCGATCCGCTTTCCGTCGCGACAATCGCCACGCCGGTGCCAGCCGTCGAAATTTCTCGGTCATGCTGAGATGGGCCCGGCCTGCGAACACATCATACCCCTGCCGTTCGATCGCGCTGAGGATCCCACTGTAGATCACCGCCATCGCCGAGGCCGTCAACCGCGATCCATCGCCCGCAAGCCAGCAAAGACCTTCCGCGCCATCGCGATAGAGACCCCGGGCGCGGGCGATTTCAAACTTCATCAGTTCGCGAATATTCGGTGTCATCGTGCCCGCCGTTAAATCCTGCTGCGTCACCTTGAACCGCGCCAGATCGACCAACGGCAAATAGACCCGCCCGCGCTCGCCGTCCTCTTTGATATCGCGCAGGATGTTCGTCAACTGCATCGCATTGCCCATCTGTACGGCGCGCCTGCCGGCATCGCTGTGGGAGACGCCGAGGATACAGCACATGATCAGCCCGACCACGCCGGCCACGCAGTAGCAGTAGCGTTCAAGCGATGCCCATGTGGCATAGCGCGACACCGTCAGATCCATTCGGCAGCCTTCGGCCAGATCGAGAAAATGCTGTTTGGGGATCTGATACTGATGGACCGTCAACCCAAACGCATAGAGTGCAAGCTGCGCTTCATCGCGGAACTCCGGCAGAGGCAACTCCAGCCGATGTTCGTAAATCTCATCCAACCGATCGCGAAACAAGGCCAGCGTGCGATCCAGTGAACCGGTCGAGCAACAGGAAACTCCCACCGTGGAAGGCGGGGATGGCGGCTCTTTGGAAGCCGGTTCGTCGATCGCATCGTCCATCATGCGGCAGAAGGCGTAGACCGCATAAGCCGCCTGCCGTTTGGCGATCGGCAAAAACGCCGATGCAAAAAAAAAGCTTTTCGCATGACGTCGGCAAATATCGCGCGCCGCCGCAAAAGCGGGCGCGGCGACGGGGTCGGTTGAAAATTTATTCGGCAAAGATTTCATCGACGGACATTCCGCAAGAAAAAACGGATGCTTAGAGCATGTCCAGGAACAGGGCTGGGCTCGCCGTAGCATGGGCTACCAGCCCACGAATTCTTGTGTTAGATTCAAAAACATGGGCTGGTAGCCCATGCTACGATAGCCTCCACTTTCTTCTAAAACGTCTGCGGCACATCCACCCACTTCTTCTCGCGATCGGATTCAAGCACCGCCTCCATCACCGCCTGCACTCGAACACCGTCTAAAAATGACGGACGACAGGGACGCTTGTCGAGGATGGCATCGATGAATTCGACATCCTGATCGTACCGGAAGGTCGCGATCGGATCGCCCAACGTCGGGTCACGACGGGAGCCGGGCCAGACCAAAAATTCCCGCGGCACCTGAACCGTTTCCAATCCGCTGCCCCCTGCACGGCCCAGTTGAATCTCATGCGGCTTGTTCAAATAATAAACCGCCGAGCCTTCTGTGCCGTTCACTTCGCAATAGTCCAGACTGCGGCCGCCCTCGCCGCGACCTGTGGCGAGCTTGGTGCTTTCAAGCACGCCGGTCGCCCCACCGTCGAAGTCTGCCAACATTCCCACCCAGTCATCGAGGTCGGAAGGCTGCCCACCGCGCACATCCACGAAGCGGCGGAGCTGCGAAACGACGCGGGTCATCGGGCCGAGAAGAAAGTGGCCGTAATCGATGCGATGCGAGAGCATGTCGCCGAGTTCACCGGTCGCCGCCAGCTTTTTGACCTGTCGCCAGGCGAGGTTTCGATCGGCCCAATCCTGAAATCGCTGCGCCCGGAAATGATACGGCTTGCCGAGCTTTCCCGAGCGCGTGAGATAGGACATGTAGTGCATCGCCGGGACAAACCGGTAGGTGAACGCCGTCATATGCCGCACGCCGGCGGCTTCGGCGGCAAGATACATCCGCACGGCCTCGTTCAGATCCATCGCCAGCGGTTTTTCGCAGAGGATATGCTTGCCGGCCGCCGCCGCCGCCAGAACGATCGGAGCATGGACGAAGTTCGGGGTCGCGACAATCACCGCGTGAACGTCATCGCGCTTCAACACCTCTTCATAGTGGGCGAAGGTGTTTTTGACACCCGTTGCCGCACTCGCTTTTTCCAGCGTGGCGGGATTGGTGTCGCACAGCGCGACAAGCTTTGCCTCCGGGCAGAGCGCGAGACCTGGAACGTGATTGGCCAGCGCGATGCCACCGCTGCCGATGAGTGCTACGCCGATTTGTGCCATGGGGAGTCCTTATTCATTTCCTGTAAAACCGGGGTTTGAAAATCGAAGTCGGAAATCAGAAAAAATCTCGAAAATCGAAATGCCAAGATCGAAACGAATACCGCGAGCGTTGAGACTCATTCTCGATTTTTCTCCGTTCGAGCTTTTTTCGGATTTCTGATTTCGACCTTCGAACTTTCACTCCGTCCAATGCTCGTCGATCTTCTTCCTCAAAAACGCCACGCTCTCGTGCAGTTCGTCCATTCCGTTCACGCCGTCCTCAATGCTGATCCAGCCGCTAAAACCCACTTGGGCGAGCGTGGAAAAAATGGCGTCGTAATCGTTTAGGCCTTTGCCGATCACGCCATGCCTCAGGCGCTTGGCGTAGCCGACACTGTCCTCTTCCTTCCGCAGATCGTCAATCGTGCCTTCGATTAAATATCGATCGCTCGCGTGCATCGTCACGACGCGGTCCTTCACGCGGTCCAGTAATTCCAGCGGGTCTTCTCCCGCCAAAATCGTGTTGCTGGGGTCGTAATTGACGCCGAAATGAGGCGACTGGATTCGCTCGACCAGTTCGCAGAACACATCCGCCTTCTGGGCAAATTCAGGGAACTGCCAGTAATTATCCTTGTAATGATTTTCGATGATCAACGTCACCCCGTGCGAAGCCGCATGGGGAATGCAGGCATCGATGCACTCGACGGCGTACTGAATGCCCTCGGAGCGGCTGACCTCCGGGCGGCGCTGACCGCTCAACACGCGGCAAAATTTTCCGCCGAGCGCCGCAGTCATGTCGATCCACGCCCGCTCCTGCTCGACCTGCTTCTGCCGAAACGCCGGGTCGGGATGCGTGAAATCCGGCGAGCAGCACATCATCGGAATCGACAGGCCCCTTTCTTCAACCTCGCGACGAATCCCCGGCCATTTGGCGGGGTCGCGCAGATCGAGAAAGTCCATGTAAAATTCCAGCCCATCCACTTTGAGGGTCGCCGCCAGATCGATCCATTGGCGCAGGCTCATCTCACCGGTGATGCAGAGCGGGTCCATGAACGCTTTGGGAAACGCAGCTAGTTTGGGTCGCATGAAACTCTCCATTCCGGTTCTCATTTTTTAGCGGTTGTGCCAAAGGCACGCGCTTCTTTTCGGTCCGCTCCGAAAATG
>JANXVV010000263.1 GCA_025351525.1 Humisphaera sp.
CGGTTTCTGACTTGCGGGTCGGTGGATGATGGGAAATCCACGCTCATCGGACGGCTGCTGCGGGACACCAAGATGATCTATGAGGATCAACTGGCCGCCGTGACGCGGGACAGCGCCAAGTTCGGCACCACGGGGGCAGGGGAAGTGGATTTGGCGCTGCTGACCGATGGGTTGAAGGCCGAGCGCGAGCAGGGGATCACCATCGATGTGGCGTACCGGTATTTCTCCACCGACAAGCGGAAATTCATCATCGCGGACACGCCGGGCCACGAGCAGTACACGCGCAACATGGCGACAGGCGCCTCCACCTGTCAGTTGGCGATTATCCTGATTGATGCCCGGCATGGGGTGCAGACGCAGACCCGACGGCACAGTTTCATCGTGTCGCTGCTGGGCATCAAACACATCGTCGTCGCGATCAACAAGATGGACCTGGTCGATTTTTCGCAGGACCGGTTCGAGGCGATCAAAGCGGATTACACCGGGTTCATTGCCAAGCTGGGGATTCAGGATGTGCAGTTCATTCCGATGAGCGCGCTCAAGGGGGACAACGTCGTCGAGAAGAGCGCGGCCATGCCCTGGTATGAAGGCCGGCCGCTGCTCAATCATCTGGAGACGGTGCATATCGCCTCGGACCGCAATCTGGCGGAGATGCGGTTTCCGATTCAGTATGTGCTGCGCCCGCATCTGGATTTCCGGGGATTTGCGGGGACCATCGCTTCGGGCATTCTGCACAAGGGGGATGAGGTGATGGCGTTCCCGAGCGGGAAGAAGAGTCGCATCGCCTCGATCGTCACTTACGATGGCGAGCTGCAGGAGGCGTTTGCGCCGATGGCGGTGACGGTGACGCTGGAGGATGAGATCGATGTCAGCCGGGGGGACATGCTGGTGCATCCGGGCGATTCGCCGCACGTCAGCCAGCAGGTGGAGGCGATGGTGGTGTGGATGGCGGAAAAACCGTTCATCGCCGGGAAAACGTACACGATCAAGCAGACGACCCGGCAGGTGGCGGGGGAGATCGCCGAGCTGCGCTACGCGGTGGATGTGAACACGCTGGAAAAACGGCCGGTGACCGAACTGGCGATGAACGAGGTGGGCCATGTGCTGCTCAGCTTGAATCAGCCGATCGCGTATGACCCGTATAAGATCAACGCCAGCACCGGCGCGTTCATCGTGATCGATCGGCTGACCAACAACACGGTCGGCGCGGGGATGATCCTGGAAAAACAGGACCGCGGCGCGGGGGGCGATCACTGGACGGATGATCCGAGTCAGCATCTGAAATTGAAGACGGGGCGGGTGTCTTCGGCGGATCGGGAGAAACGTTTTGCTCAGAAAGCGGTGACGATTTTGCTGACCGGATTGACCGGCAGCGGCAAATCCACCCTGGCGGCAGCGCTTGAAAAACGGCTGTTCGATGCCGGTCGGGCGGTGACGGTGCTGTATGGCCAGAACATGCGGCAGGGGTTGAGCCGCGATCTGGGGTTCACGGCGGATGATCGCAGCGAGAACCTGCGGCGAAGCGCGGAGGTCGCCCGGATTTTGAATGATGCGGGGCTGATCTGCCTCTGCGCGTTCGTCTCCCCGCACGCCGCCGTGAGGGAGAGGGCCAAACAGGTGATCGGTGAAAACCGGTTCATCGAGATCTATCTCTCGGCCCCGGTGGAAGTGTGTCGGCAGCGCGATGAGAGCGGGATCTACAAGCTGGCCGATGCGGGGATCCTCGCGAGTTTTCCGGGGGTGAGCGCGGCGTTTGAGGAACCGGTTATGGCGGATTTGGTGCTGGCGACGGATCGGATGGAAGTGGAGGAGGCGGTGGAGGCGATTCTGAAGTTGCTGATGGAGCGGAAGGTGATGGAGTGAGAGGCAGTCAGTTTGAAGTAGCCCATGCTACGTAGGAACGGAGAAGTGAATGAAGAATCAATCGTCAAGGATGGCGTTGTTCGTATGTCTGATGATGTCGGCGGCGGGATCCACCTCAGGCGACCCGGCCCCGCATTCATTGACCGTCACGCTGAACGATCTCCACTTCCCCGATAAGCCCGGCTACCACGTTTTGAAAGCGACGGCTCACCTCGGAGCGCAGCCGATTCCTTTCGCGTGCGGCATCGTCCTCCCACCGGCCTATTTCAAAACGACCGAGAAGATGCCGATGGTCATGTCCCTGCACACGCGCGGCAACAGCGGGGCGGATGGGGGCGGGGGACTGGTGGGCGAGGGGTTGGGGTTGATGGTGGCCGGCAGCGGGAACGATCCGCGCGGCACGGGGGAGAAGCCGAAGAACGCGATGGATTTGTTGAAGAGTCAACCGTTCATCACGCTCCTGCCGCAGTGCATCGCGGCCCATGGGTGGAACGAGAAACCGATGCCGCAGATTCTCGCGGCGTTCATCACGCAGGTCGCCAAAGCCGCCC
>JANXVV010000322.1 GCA_025351525.1 Humisphaera sp.
CGTTATTCGATGGCAAAAACGCGTGCCTTCGGCACAGCCGCTAAAAAAATCAGGGGAGGGAGAGTCGCGAGTAAACTAAGAGTATGTTTAAAAGCAACGCGGAGGCTGTCGTAGCATGGGCTACCAGCCCATGTTTCTGTATTTGAAAAAGAAAATCATGGGCTGGTAGCCCATGCTACGGCAAACCCAGCCGTGTTTTTAAACATGCTCTGAGACATGCTCTGCTAAGCGTCGCGACTTACCTCTGGCTTCAAGTCGAATGAAGATAAGATTCACGACCCTCTAAATAAGTATTTCCACGACCCGCGCAATTTTATCGCAGGCCCTGCCAAACCTGCTTCGTCCCATAAGAATTGAAACCCTCGGACTATTTTTGCGGTCCACTGGAAAGGTGGACTCACCGGCGGCGCATCTACTGCGGATTCGGACGTTTGCAGGGGTTACGCAGGTCTAAAGTACCCCTCCCATGCGCGACGATACGGACGATGTAACGGAAGGTTCCGGTTCGTTACGAATCGGAGTCAGCGGCTCGATGTGAGCCGGGCTTGTGAGAAGGGAGGTTTGTGGATGGATGGAAGTTGAAGAGTGAGGGAACCGCGTGCAGTTCCCAAGACGGCCATGAGATTCGCGTAGTCGAGTTTCGATCGGGCCGTATGCCGCAGGCTGTTGGCGAAACGACCCTGAGACGCCAGCGGGAGGGGCGATGCTTTCGTGGCACCGCTCCCGAGTCCAAAGCCTTTCAAGGGAATGAAGGCAAAATTTTTGGAAGATCGTCTGAACGGGTTTAGGCCCCGGCGATTTTCCGGCCGACCGATGCTGGACCGCAGATCCGGCGACGTGTTGGTTCAACCGTCAAGGAAAGACTCTCATGAGCAGAATTAACACCAACGTCAACTCACTGATCGCGCAGCGCGCCCTGGCCAAGAACACCGAAGCGACCAGCCAGAGCCTTCAGCGCCTGAGCACCGGCTTGCAGATCAATTCCGGTAAGGATGATCCCGCAGGTCTCATCGCCAGCGAAAATCTTCGCCAGGAACAGACCGGCATCACCACCGCGATCTCTAATGCCCAACGCGCCGGCAATGTCATCGGCACCGCCGAGGGCGGCTTGAGCGAAGTCAGCGGCCTCTTGAACCAACTCCAGGGACTCGTCGGGCAGTCCGCCAACAGCGGCGGGCTATCCTCCGACGAAATCGCCGCGAATCAATCGCAGGTCGATACGGTGCTGTCCACGATCAACCGCATCGCAGGTTCGACGAACTTCAACGGTGAAAAGCTGTTGAACGGCAACCTCGGTTACACAACCAGCGGTGTCGTCGCGGCGAACTTGAATGCCCTTCAAGTCAATGCGGCCGTGCTTCCGGCGAATGCACCGAAGAACATCGTCATCGGTGTCACCCAAAGCGCCCGAACGGCGACCCTCGGTTATGCCGGTGGTGCTCTGGGTGCCGCCAACAACGTGACCCTGGAAATTTCCGGTATCGCCGGCACCCAGCAGGTCTCCGTCGCCGGCGGTTCAACGGTGGCGAACATCATCGCCGCCGTCAACACGGTGAAATCCTCCACGGGCGTCAGCGCCGTCGCCTCCGGTGCGAACTTACGCCTCGACAGCACCGCTTTCGGTTCCAAGCAGTTCGTGAATCTAAAGACGGTCAGCGGCACGTTCGTTCCCACCGCCGCCACGGCGTCGGGCCGGGATGCCGTTATCACCGTCAACGGTGCCGCCGCCCAAGTCGATGGTTTGTCCGCCAAGCTCTCGACGGCGACTTTCGATCTGTCGTTCAACATCGGTTCGGCGATCAACACCGCCGTCGGAACGACCAGCTACTATATTACCGGCGGTGGCGCTCAGTTCTCCCTGGGATCGCACGTGACGGAATCGGACAAAGCCGCCATCGGCATCAGCTCGGTCACGACCGGCAGCCTCGGGGACTCGGTCACCGGCTTCCTCAGCTCGCTCGCCAGCGGTCAGGCCAATCAGTTGTCGTCGAAGGATCTGACGGGCGCACAGGGTATCCTGAGTGAAGTCATCAAGCAGGTCAGCACGCTTCGTGGCCGGTTGGGTGCATTCCAGAAATTCACCATCGGTTCGACCGTCAACAACCTCGGCGTGGCTTACGAGAACGCCGCCGCCGCCGAAAGCGCCATCCGCGACACCGACTTCGCCTCGCAGACGGCAGCCCTGACCCGGTCGCAGATTTTGACGCAAGCCGCAACCACCGTGTTGAGCCAGGCTAACTCCAGCCCTCAACAGGCCCTGAAGCTTCTTCAGTAAGAAGTTTCTCAGGGCGACAAGCGAAGTTCACCGCGAGCTATATGAGGCTCGTGGTAGACTGAGCGGAAATCGAATCTCTCTCTCTCCTAAATCTCACAAGCCTATGAACCCCCGGCCTCACCGCCGGGGGTTTTTTGTTGCGCTATCTTGAAAATGCATTCGTTTTACAGTGGTTGGCCACCAATTTGCATCCCGCCCCGCACGAGTCTTTTACAGTGTCCAGATCATTTTTCTCACCAGGTTCTGGTGAAAGGCGGTTGTGATGAAGCGAGTCTTATCCCTGTCTCTGGCGGCGATGTTCGGTTGTGCGATGGCCGGCTGCTCCAGTATGGACGATGGCGGCACGTCCGGTACTTCTCGAAGCGGCGATGGAATGTCAAACGGCGACAACGGCGCTCGCACTGCCGGAACCGGCGCCCTGCGCGGTAACAATTCCGACGCTATTCCCAGCGTGAATAATTCAACGGGTGGAACGGGATACAATGGAACCGGCGTGAATAACACCAATTCAGGCGGGGTTGGATCCACAGGAGTGGATGGCCAAACCAATGGCCGAGCAGGGAACGGTGGCCGTATCGGCACCGGGGGTACGTCGACCGGCGGTAACACCAATGGCACCGGTGGAAGTACCGGGGCCGGTGGTGGCACAGGCGGCACCGGCACGGGCGGCACAAGCCAGGGTGCCGCAGGTACCGGAACGGGCGGTTCTAGCACAGGAACCGGTGGAACGGGTACGGGCGGTGCTTCAACTGGCTCAGGATCAGGTGCCGGTGCGGGTGGAGCAGGCGGCGGGGGGGGAGGCCGCTAGGTTTTGTGAATTTCGCAAATTGAATGAGCGTCACTGACGGTGACTACGGCGGATATGGGTATCACCCTCATCCGCTTTTTTTGTGCGAAAGTTTTTTAGCGGGAATATCTTGGAGTGATCGAATCAATAAATGATGCATGTCCCAGCGAAAGGTGTCACAAACGACAATTAAACTTATAAAAGTAGTCAGATTGTCAGACCTATGAATCATCTACTGGATACCGGACTCAACTGGCCGTTGTGGATGAGCATGGCATCGATTTTGTTGATGACTTCTCAGCAACGCGATGGAATGGCTGTCGCGGTTTCAGAGAATCGGCCATTGAGAATGTCCGGTTCATATATCGAGTCCCGTTTATTCGCCGATAGGGCGATGGAGTTTTTATGAAGTCGATCTTTGCCTCGTTACTTCTCGCTTCCTTGTCCTTGGCTATCTCTGGCGTCTTCGCCGGGTGCTCAGCCAGCGGCAGCATCGATCCGAACCACGATACGTCCATGTCGACCAACGGCTCGAACTCCTCCACCTACAAAAAAGTCGAAGTGCGCGATGCCAACGGCAACCTGAAAGAGAAAACCGTCGAGAGCAAAACCGGCAATTGATGTGGGACTTTTTGAAAAACTGGTGGCATGGGCGTCTCGCCCATGCTTTTTGGCCTAAGAAATGCTCGGGCTACCCGCCCATGTTTTTCAAATCAAAAACATGGGCGGGTAGCCCATGCTACGCATCAGTTGACGAATAATACATTGGCAACCGCGTCAAACTAAAATTTTCTCAACCACTTTCCCATGCACATCCGTCAATCGGAAATCCCGTCCCTGAAATCGATACGTGAGTTTGGTGTGATCCAGTCCCATGCAGTGCAGGATCGTCGCCTGTAAATCGTGAACATGCACTCCCTCTTCGGCTACGTTGTATCCCAGTTCATCCGTTGAACCGTGGCTGATGCCGCTTTTGATCCCACCTCCCGCCATCCAGATCGTGAAGCAATGCGGGTGGTGATCGCGACCGAGAAACTTGCTGCCACCCCGCGCTTCATTCATCGGTGTTCGGCCAAACTCACCGCCCCAGATGACCAACGTGTCTTCCAACAAACCCCGCTGCTTGAGGTCTTTCAAGAGCGCGGTGGAAGCTTGGTCGGTCTCCCGGCAGCGCTTGGGGAGGCCGGTGATGAGGTCGTCGCCGGGAGTGGTGCCGTGACTGTCCCAACCCCAGTGATAGAGTTGAATGAATCGCACCCCGCGCTCGACCAATCGGCGGGCCAGCAGGCAGTTGTTGGCGAACGACGTTTTACCCGGCTCCGTGCCGTACATCTCGTGAATCTCCTTCGGCTCCTTCGCGATCTCCATCAGCTCCGGGACGGTGGTCTGCATGCGATACGCCAACTCATATTGTGCGATGCGGGTGGCAATCTCCGGGTCATGCGACTTCGACAAATGCAGCCGATTCAGATCTCCAAGCGCATCCAGCGATTCGCGACGAACCTGCGAACTCATCCCCTCTGGATTGGAAACGAACAGCACCGGATTCCCCTGCGATCGAAACTGCGTCCCCTGGTAGACACTCGGCAAAAACCCATTCCCCCAGAGGGCCGTGCCCCCATCCGGCTGGACACCCCCGCTGGTCAACACCACAAAACCGGGCAGATCCTTGTTGGGCGTGCCAAGGCCATAGGTCAGCCATGACCCCATGCTGGGCCTACCTTGTAATTGAGAGCCGGTGTGAACGAACAACTGGGCCGGGGCATGATTGAAGTGGTCGGTGTGCATCGATTTGATGAAGCACACGTCATCGACCATGGTGGCCAGGTGGGGAAGTAGGTTGGAGATTTCCGCGCCGCTCATCCCATGCCGTGCGAAAGTATGGGGCGTCGCCAAACATTTCGGCGTCCCCTTGATGAAGGCAAACCGCTCATTCTTGATCAACTCCGCAGGCACGTCCTTGCCGTTGAATTCGATCAGCTTCGGCTTGTGGTCGAACAGGTCCAATTGCGAGGGCGCCCCGGCCATGTGCATGTAGATGATCCGCTTGGCAGTGCCGGGAAAGTGGGGTTGCCGTGCTGACATCGCGTCCATCGCCCCGGTGGGAGACGCCGCGAGAAGATCGTCGTTCAGAAGCGAAGCTAGAGCGATCGCCCCCATTCCGGTCGTGCAGCGTTGGAACAACTGCCGACGGGTCAGGGCTTTTAATGTTTCATCGCGGTCGATCATATTTACTTTCCGGGAATGTCGTAGCATGGGCTACCAGCCCATGTTGATGATTGAAAACATGGGCTGGTAGCCCATGCTGCGAAGGCGATCTTACCCCTTCGTCAACGTCTCATCGAGGTTCAACAATACGTTGGCGACCACCGTCCATGCGGCCAGCTCCGGTGTAGGTAGACTCGCGGGAGGAACACCGAGGCCGCTATTCGCCATGAGGGCGGCGGACTTAGGGTCGTGCCGGTACTGTTCCAATTCCTTTCGATACAACGCGGTCAGTCGAACCACCTCGCCCGCATCCGGCGAACGAATCAACACCCGCCTAAACGCAAACGTGACTCGCTCTGATATCGTCGGTCCGCTCTCCCGCACGACAACCCGCGCCAATTCGGCGGCGGGTTGGACGAAGGCCGGATCGTTCATGATCGTCAACGCCTGCAAAGGCGTATCTGTGCGTGGCCGTCGGGTGCAGATCAATTCCCGGCTCGTCGCATCAAACGTGGTGAACATCGGATAGGGCGACGACCTCTTCATAAACGTATAAATCCCCCGGCGATAGCGATCCTCTCCCGCACTCTCGATCCACTTCTCACCGCTATACGGCGTATTCCAAATCCCTTCCGGCTGCACCGGATACACACTCGGCCCACCTCGCTTGCGGCTGAGCAAGCCACTGACCCCCAGCGCCTGATCCCGCAACATCTCCGCCTCCAATCGAAACCGCGCCCCTCGGGCCAACAGCTTGTTGGAAGGATCCTTCTCGACCAGGGCCGAGGCGATGTCGGAACTCTGTCGATAGGTAGCCGACAAAACGATCTTTCGATGTATCGCTTTCATGTTCCAGTGCCGGTCCATGAACTCCACCGCCAGCCAATCCAACAATTCCGGGTGCGACGGCGGCGAACCCTGCACGCCAAAATCCTCGCTGGTCTCCACCAACCCCCGCCCAAAGTATGCCTCCCAGAAACGGTTCATCGTCACCCGCGCGGTGAGCGGATTGTCGGGGCTGGTCAGCCATCGCGCCAAATCTACTCGATTGCGGCTGGGGTGGGCCGGCTGCGTGGCCGGCAGTCGCGGCAACGAGGCCGGTACATCCGGCTGCACTTTCTCACCCAGACTCAGAAACCCACCCCGCACATGAATGTGCGTCTCACGCGGATTTGGTAGTTCCGCCATCACCAGCGTGGTCGAAAATGTCTTTGCTTTGTCGAGTCGCTTCTGCATCTCCGCGAGTCGATTCACCGTCGGTTGCGATGTGGCCGGATGGGGAGTCTGTGCTTTCAACTTCCCGATCTCCGCCTCAAGTGTCTTCACCTCCGGCACCTCAACCGTGAGCTTCGAGCTGACATCGTGTGGGTCCGTTCCGCCGCCTTTGGTCGTTTCCTCCTTTGTGGAATTAAAGAACGCGCTCAGGCGATAATAATCCTTCATCGTGAAGGGGTCGTATTTATGATTATGGCATTGCGAGCAACCCATGGTCGTGCCCAACCAGACCGCCGCCGTGGTGTTCACGCGATCGACGACGGCGTAGTAGCGATACTCCTCCGGGTCGACGCCGCCCTCCTCATTCAACGTAGTGTTGCGATGAAACCCGGTGGCGATCCGATCCGCTTTGGTAGGTTCGGGCAACAGGTCGCCGGCGATCTGGCGGATCGTGAATTGATCGAATCCCATGTTGTCGTTCAGCGCATCGATCACCCAATCCCGGTATGGCCACATGCTGCGAACGCGATCTTTTTCAAATCCGTTGGAGTCGGCGTACCGCGCCAGATCGAGCCAAGGCCGTGCCCATCGCTCGCCATGGTGCGAACTGGCCAGCAACCGATCGACGACCTTATCGTAGGCGTCCGGTGAAGCATCGTTCAAAAACGCATCGACCTCCGGCAGGGTCGGAGGCAGACCGATCAGATCGAGGCTCACCCGTCGGATCAGGATTTCTCGCGAAGCTTCGGATGTAGGCTCAATCCCTTCGTTTTCCAGCCGCGATAGAACGAAGGCATCGATCTCATTCCGTACCCAACCGCTGTGCTTCACCGAGGGCAGGGATGGCCGAACCGGCTTCACATAGGACCAGTGAGCCACCTTCGCGGCGACCGGCCCATCCGCATTTTCCGGCCAATTCGCCCCTTCATCGATCCACCGCGCGACCAGCGCGGTTTGCTCTTCCGTCAGCGGCGGCTTTTTCACCGGCATCCGATCGTCATCCCCCTCGCCCCGAATTCGCTTCATCAGCAAACTGTTTTTTGAGCGACCGGGAACGATGGAGATGCCCGTCTCGCCCCCGTGCAGGGCGTCAATTCGACTGTCGAGCCGAAAATCCGCCTTGTGCTTTTTGCCATCGTGGCATTCGGTGCAGGACGCTTTGAAGATCGGTTGGATCTCGCGAACGAAATCGACGGGAGATTCCGCGCTCGCCATGCCGCTGATGGCTAGCATTAAACCGAGGGCTGTGTGAATTCGCAGGGTCATTTGCCTCTATAATACCGGAAGCGATCCATTAAGTTGCGAGGGGGGAGAACCGCGAAGGCACGATGGCGCGAAGTCAAACGCGAAGAAAGCAAAAAAGAATTTCCTTCGCGTTCAACTTCGCGCTTTCGCGCCTTTGCGGTTCCCCCGTATTCGATTGCGTCCTGACTGCGATAGGACAGTCTGCGATAGGATGTCTGTGGCTCCGCGCGGGCCGTCCCGATACAATGATGACACATGGAGAACGAACGCCTGCTCATCACCGCCAACGACACGTCCGCCGCCGAGGACGACCGGTTCCACCGCTTCAAGCTTATCGGGTGGTGGGATCAGAAAAAACTCGCCGATGCAAAAGTGCTGGTCATCGGCGCGGGCGCGCTCGGCAATGAGATTCTGAAAAATCTTGCGCTGCTCGGCATCGGCAACATCCTCGTCGCCGATCTCGACCGCATCGAAAACTCGAACCTCTCCCGCAGCGTTCTCTATCGCGCGGCGGACAACGGCCAGTACAAAGCCACCGTCGCCGCCCGAGCCGCACAGGAAATTTATCCCGATCTGAAATCCCATGCCTTCAACGGCAATGTGGTTTACGATCTGGGGTTGGGCGTGTTTCGCTGGGCGGATGTCATCATCGCCGGTCTGGATAATCGCGAGGCTCGGCTGGCGATCAACCGGGCCTGCTGGAGAGTCCGCAAGCCGTGGATCGACGGGGCGATCGAGCAAATCCAGGGCATCGCGCGCGTCTTCTCGCCGGTCGTTCATCCGGATGGCCCGTGCTATGAATGCACGATGTCGGAGACGGATTGGAAGCTGCTGGCCAATCGCCGCTCGTGCAATCTGTTGAGTCGCGGCGAGATGCAGGGAGGCAAGACCCCGACGACCCCGACGATCAGCTCGATCATCGCCGGGGTGCAGTGTCAGGAAGCCGTCAAACTGCTGCATGGGATGGAGACGATCGCCGGTCGCGGATGGGTGTTTGCCGGGCTGACCACCGATTCGTATACGGTCGATTATCAGGCGAAGTCCGAGTGCTACAGCCATGATGCGCTCGATGAAATCATCCCTCTGGATCAGGGTGCCGCCGATATCACACCGCGAGAATTGCTGAGCAGAGCCCGTGAATTACTGGGCCCCACGGCAGAGCTGGAACTTGCCCGCGATGTGCTGGAGAAAATGATCTGCCCGCAGTGCAAGCAGGAGGAATCGCTGTTCATTTCCCTCGGCAAAGCGACCGCCGATCTTGCGGAATGCCCGCGATGTCCCGGTGTGAGAAGAGAGGTCGTCACTTTCTTCAAAATTCGCGGCACGGAGGCATTCATCGACCAGCCCCTGTTGCAGATCGGTGTTCCGGCGTTCGACATCGTCATCGCGCGCGGGGGTGGCCGATCGATTGGGTACGAGCTGACCGGCGACGCTGGGGAAGTTCTTGGCCCTCTATGGCAGGGGGGCCAAGGATTGGAATGGGAGTAAATTCGCGTTTTCCCTGCGTCGTCACTCATTGCGGATAAAGGAAATCGGCGGCAGAGGACTGCCGCCCTCCAAGGGCGGGGAACACAACATGCCGTGCGCTAATGCGTATAACCTGAAACGCTTCCTCCATTTTCTTCAAAGGCGAAACAACCATGATCCATCGACCCACCCGCCGCAAATTTCTTCAGGGTGCCACCGCCGCAAGTGTCGGTTACTGGATCGGCGGGCGCAGCACTTGGGCCGATGAGTTGGCCTTGAAGTCGCCGAACGAGCGAATCAACATTGCCAGCATCGGCATCGGTGGCAAGGGTGATGGAGATTCCGATCAGGCGGCAAAGTATGGCAACCTGATTGCGATCTGCGATATCGACGAGCATCGACTGGCGCAAAAAGGGGCGAAGTATCCGCGTGCCGAACGGTACACCGATTTTCGCGATATGTTGGACGAGATGGGCCCGCAGATCGATGCGGTGACGGTGTCGACGCCGGACCACACTCATGCCGTCGCGACGATGATGGCGATCCGGATGGGCAAGCATGTCTACACGCAGAAACCGATGACGCACGATGTATGGGAGGCTCGACAACTGCGCCTGGCTGCCGCCCGGCACCAGGTGTCGACGCAGATGGGCAATCAGGGGACGAGCTCGGATAGATTCCGCGAAGGGGTCGAGGTGATTCAGGCGGGTTTGATCGGCACGGTTCGGGAATTTCATGTGTGGACGGATCGTCCGACGAATTGGTGGCCGCAATCTTCGGAAATAAAAGCCCGCCCTCCCGAAGCGCCGGTGCCCAGCTACGTTCAATGGGATCAATGGCTCGGCACCGCGCCCAATCGACCCTATGGCGCTAAATTTTACCATCCGCGCAACTGGCGCGGCTGGTGGGATTTCGGCTGTGGGGCGCTCGGTGACATGGGTTGTCATACCGCCAACTTACCTTTCCTAGCGCTGAAGCTAGGCTATCCGACCAGCGTTCAGGCGGAGAGCGAAAAGTTAAATCCCGAGACATATCCGGCGTGGGCCCGCATCGTCTATGAGTTTCCCGAGCGTACGGGTTTGCCCGCGGTGAAAATGTACTGGTATGAAGGGCATCAGGATGGCAAGGTGGTTCAACCGCCGCAGGAACTGATCGACAAGGTGGTGACCGAATACAACAAGGTGTTAGTCAGCCGGGGAGACAAGCGCGTGGCGGATGGAAAAAAGGTCGGCCTGGCGATTGGTGGGTCGATTACGGTGGGCGACAAGGGGATTCTTTATTCCCCCACCGATGACGGCAAAGAGTGGGAACTGCTGCCTGCCGAGGACTACTACATTTACAAAGCTCCATCGCAAACGCTGCCGCGAAATCCGCTGGGTGCGACGAGCAAGACGATGGATGAAGCTCACAAGCTGGAATGGCTTGGTGCGTTGAAGGGCGGGCCTAAACCGATGAGTAGCTTCGACTACGCCGGCCTGCTCACCGAAACGATCCTGCTGGGGAACGTAGCCATCCGTAACGGGGGTAAGAAACTACTATGGGACGGCCCAGGCCTGAAGTTTTCGAATGCCCCTGAGGCGGATCAATGCCTCCGGCGTCAGTATCGGGAACCGTGGTCACTGTAGTTCTTTAGCGAATCTCAGGGCATGTTTATTAAAATGGCTGGTTAGCCGTAGCCCATGCTACGACAGGCTTGCCGTATCTTTAAACACATTCTCAGGTATTTCAGACGCTATAAACCAATCGCCCTATGTTTGCCTTCTCCGCCATCTTCCTGCTCCTTATCGCACTGCTATGGCTTGCATTGCTTCTCAGTCCCGTCCATGCCTGGACGCATCGCCATCCGTTAAATTCAACGACGAAGATTGACGTGCGCGAGGGCGATTGGCCTCGCGTCACGATGGTCATTCCGGCGCGGAATGAGGCGGCGTGGTTGCCGATCACCGTGCCGACGTACTGCGAACAGGACTACCCGGACATTCGGGTCATACTCGTCGACGATCAGAGCGAGGATGATTCGCCGAAGCTATTGGATGTACTACAATCGCGATATAAGAATCTGACGGTATTGAAGGGGTCAACCCGGCCGGAGGGTTGGTGTGGGAAGCCGTGGACGGTGCAGCAGGGGGTGAATTGGGCTTTTCAAAGTGAAGAGAAGACCCCTCACCCTAACCCTCCCCCCATGAGTACCTGGGGGGAGGGGACAGGATGGTTATTGTTTACCGATGCGGATTGTCTGTTCCATCCGAAGACGGTGATGCAGGCGATGCGGTTGGCGCGCAGCGGGGACTATGACGCCGTCAGCCTGCTGGCCCACATGACGTTCGGCTCGCGATTCGAGGAAATTGCGCTGACCGGGCTGGCGACCGTTCTCAATTTGATTCTGCCGATGGGGCTGTCGAATCATCCGAAATCTTCCATCGCCCTGGCGGCGGGCGGGTTCATCCTCGTCAAACGAAGCACCTACGAAAAGATCGGTGGGCATGAGGCGGTGAAGGGTCAGATGATCGAGGACGTGATGATGGGCCGCAAGCTCAAATTAAGCGGCGCGAAGTTGCACACGCGGGCGACGGCGGACCTGGTCAGCACGCGGATGTACGATGGATTTGCGGATCTCTGGGAAGGGCTCTCCAAAAATGCGTATGCCGGAATGGATTACGATCCGAAAAAATTCTGGGTGGGACTGGTGATGGCGATCGCGGTTGCGGTGCTGCCACCGGCTTATTTTGTGTGGACACTCCTCGCCGCCTGGCGGAATCATTCGTATCGGGCGTGGCTTCTCTTCGGTGTGGCGGCGGTCATCGTCCTCTGTCAGTCATTGATTCATCTGCGGACTGTGCGGCATATGAAGTTGCCGTTATGGCATTGCCTGCTGATGCCGGCCAGCGCCGCGCTCTATGCCGCGATCGTCTGCAACAGTGCCTGGCAGCACCATTATGCCGGGGGAAATGTGTGGGCGGGGAGGCGATATGACCGGGCGATGCTGTTGGAAGGAACACGGGATTTGACGGAGGAGTAGACGAGGTGGCATGGGCGTCACGCCCGTGCTTTTGTTCTCAGGGCGTGTTTAAGAACACGGTAGGGGCTCTCGTGGCATGGGCTACCAGCCCATGTTTTTGGATTTCAACGAAAGAAATCATGGGCGGGTAGCCCATGCTACGGCGAACGCAGCCATGTTTTTAAACATGCGATCAATTAAAAAAGCACGGGCGGGACGCCCATGCCACCTGGCGCATGCGAGAAAGACGGGGCGCCTCCTCGCACCCCGTCCTTCTCATGATTCAATTGTCGGATCGATTTATTGTGGTGCGGGCTTCCAGCCTGCTTCTGTTTTGCAG
>JANXVV010000341.1 GCA_025351525.1 Humisphaera sp.
CGGTACTCCGAGACCTGTGTCTTTCGGCCAAGCCAGCACAGGTCTCGGAGTACCGCGACCTGTGGCACCCGAACCTCATGCGGAAGTTATTTCGAGCCCGTTCCTAAAATGGCTCAAAATAAAAGAGGGCAACGGCGACAGCCTTCCTTCATCGTATTGTTGTGGGTTAAGCGTTCCATGTCAAAAATGGAAAACAAATGAAGCGGGTGTGGCCGTCTTTTTTGGCGAACCACCGTTTTTAGGACGGGACGGCTGTCTGACAACCGCCTGACAGCCGTTTGCCAAAAAAGACGGCCATACCCAATGAAGCAAGCGATGCTTTACCGGCGTAAACGCCGGGCCATATGAAACGCCTCAATTTCGTCTCGCCCTTGTCTGCGGTATACTCTCGGATCGATGTCCAACCCCCGCAAAATTTTGGTCGTGCAACCCAGTTGGGTGGGTGATGCCGTGATGGCGACCCCGATGCTTCGCTCGCTGCGAGAGCTTTATCCCGAGGCCGAGATCAGCTATCTGCTTCGCCGGTACGTCAAAGAGGTTTACACGGGAATGCCCTGGGCCGATCGACTTATCACCTACCGCACCGGTAAGACCAAAGCCAAAGCGGGCAAGGGATTATTCGACCTGGCGGCAAGGCTTCGGTCCGCCGAGTTCGATCTGGCGGTCCTGCTGCCCAACAGTTTCAAAGCCGCCCTGCTCTGCAAGATGGCGAACATCAAAAAAGTGGTGGGCTACGATCGCGATGGCCGGGGGTTCCTGCTGAGCGATAAGCTGCTGCCTGTGAAAGAGCGCGGGAAATTTGTTCCATCGCCCATCGTCAAATACTACATGGGGCTGTCGCAGTATCTCGGTTCCAAGAATCGGGATTTGTCGCTCAAGCTGTTTGTGACCGAAGCGGAGCGCCGCGAGGCCGAGGGGGTTTTTGCGCGGGCTGCCTTGAATCCAGATCTGGATCGCCCCGCCGTCCTGGGTCAACCGCCTTTGATCCTGCTCAACCCCGGCGCGCAATACGGGGCCGCCAAATGCTGGCTGCCCGAAAACTTCGCCGCGCTCGGCGATCGCTTCGCCGACGAACTGGGCGCGAAGGTGCTGATCTCCGCCTCGCCGAAAGAGCGTCGAATCGTCGATGCCATTTGCCATCGGATGAAGCATGCCCCGATCGATCTGTCGCGGCATGGATTGACGCTCGGCGCGCTGAAGGAAATCGTCCGCCGTTGCGATCTGATGGTCACCAACGACACCGGCCCGCGCCACATTGCCGCCGCCATGGACGTGCCGGTGGTCACTATTTTCGGGCCGACGTTCCCCGAATGGACTGAAATCAATTACGCCAAGGAACGCCAGATCGCCGTCAAGGTTTTTTGCGGTCCCTGCCAGAAAAAAACCTGCCCGCTCGATCACCGCTGCATGACGCGAATCACGCCGGCCATGGTGTTCGATGCGGCGACCCAACTGCTGCCGCACAAACAGCCGGCACCGGTTTGAAACATCAAGCCGAAAAATTCAGATGAACCACGAAGTCACGAAAAAACACGAAGGAATGCAAAAAGTTTCGGATAATTCAAGCGCAACATGCGTTCTGATGATCCGTGTAAAATCCGCCGCATGAAAGTCTCCTTCGTGGTTTCGTGGTGAACAATCCGGGAGAGATCGCTTCTCAGATGGGTGTGACACTATCGGATGAAACTATCACCGATCCGGCTTCGTCGAGGGTTGGCTCGTCGCCTGGGTGGCGGCTTTGATCATCACGCTCGCCAACTTCGTTTGAATCGCCGCTTCCGCCTCCTGGGAGGTCGTGAATTTTCCGGCGGTGATCTCACCTGCGACGCTCTCAAACACCTGAGTCACCTTTTTCAAAAGCGACACCTGACGCGGCAGATTTTCCTCGGCGTTCGCAAAATCGCGGATGACCAGTTGCCATCGATCCTGCGAGCGATGGAACAGGATGGCGCGCGATCGACCGATGGGAATGAGCGTGGCGGTGTCGCCCGATATTTTAACCTCCGCCTGATCGAGGCGGGTCAGTTCATCCTTGGTGATGATCCCGGTGGCGGGGACTTCGCCGACGATGCCCAATGTCGTCTTTTCGGCATCGCTTAATTTTTTAGCGCCGAGAATCAAATCCGTAAACGCCTGCGACAGTTCTCGCTCTTCATCGTTGGCCGCGTAAAAGATTTTGAGCACCGCCGTGCCGTCCTGCGCCTCGATCGAGCGATGCAAACTTTTCAGCGCGGCCGGCGGCGAGCTCAAATCGGGTTCGACGCCGCACGCCATCCACGCGGTGCAGACTGCGGCGATCAGAATCAGGCGACCGGCTGGGAATAACCATGCGAAGGTTTTCATGAGTTCTTCAATTTTACTCGAAATTGAGTCTTTTAAAAATTGAGGTGGCATGGGCGTCTCGCCCATGTTTTTTGGCCGGAAAATGCGTGGGCGATACGCCCATGCCACCAAAAATTCATCCCGCACCCGCAGGATGTCCGATAATAATTTGCGAAATATCTCATTTAGGGGTTGACGGCCTTTCCGTATCCCCGTAAAACCCCGTCTTCACTTTGGCAGAAAGCTTCTCTCTCGAAGGCTTTTTCTGCCGGAGTTTTCGATTCGTATCGCTGCATCATGCGGTTGCCGACTCTCCCCGAGAGCCGATGATCGCGATTGAAATCGGGCGTCTGTCAACGCTCACTTCATCCACCGGCTGATCCGTGCTGTACTCGGATCGGCGAATTTTCCAATTCATCTCTTGTTGAGGCTCCGCGGTTCATCCCGCGCCCTTCTCCTGTTGCTTTGTTTTGCAGCAGCGGGCCGCGTCGACCTCGGTCGGCCCGGCCCACCACGCTCTTTCTGCGCCTTCTCACGGCGCGGGTAGGGAGAAACTTTTTCCCTTTTTCAAAGGTACTTTAATGGCCAGGAACAAGACCCCGTCGAAGACCGCCCGCAAGTTGAAAGCCGCATCGAACGCCGTTTCGTTCAACGTCGAAATGCTCGAATGCCGGCAGTTCCTCAGCGCCGCCCCCTGGAGCGCGCAGGATCAACAAATCGGTCTGGACCTGGCCACGCAGAATCATCCCGGCATCACCGGTGCCGGCGAGACGGTTGCGATCATCGATCAAGGCGTCGATTACAACCACCCCGCCCTCGGCGGTGGATACGGCAACAAAATCGTCACCTCCTGGAATTTTGACACCGGTTTCTACGATACCTTCCCGAACGACGGCAACGCCCACGGCACCGGCACCGCCGGTCAAATCGCCGCCGATCCGCACGTCGTCGATGGCCTGCTCTATCAGGGCGTCGCGCCCGGCGTAAAGATCATCTCCCTCCGTGCCAGCGGCACTTACAATATGCAGCAGGCGCTGAACTGGCTTATCAGCCATCGCACCGAATACAACATCGTGGGCCTGAATTATCTCGACCAGAGCGGCGCGGATGAAACGCAGTTCGTCGGTCAATTGCAGACGCTGCACGACTCGGGCGTATTCATCGCCGGTGCGGTCGGGAACTACGGCCCGGGCCCCGCTTATGCGCACTTGAACGATTTGATTCACACCGTCGGTTCCGTCAATTCCTCGGATCAGCTCAGCAGTTTCACCCCGCGCGGATCGGCGCTCGATCTGGTCGCCCCGGGCGAGAATGTCGACGTCACGTGGTATTACGACGGCATCCACGCCGACCTGCCCAGCAGCGGCACCAGTTGGACCGCCCCGCAGGTCACCGGGGCGGCGGCACTCATCAAGCAGATCAACCCGCGATTTTCCGCCGACCAGGTTTATCAGATCATTCGCGACAGCGCCACCTCCGTGTATGATTCCTATAGCAATGCCAACTATGCAAGGCTGAATGTGGACGGCGCCCTGACGCTCGCTTACCAACGCAGCGGTCAAGCCAAAAGTGCTTCCGTCGCCGTGACGGCCAGTCGCGCGGTTTCGGCGGTGACGCCGGAAAAGGCGGCGCCGGCGGTCGTGCGGGCGCCCACGGTCGTCGCTAAGCCGCAAGCGGCAGTCGCCACGCCGCACGCTGTCCGCACAGTCGCCAAGGCCACCGTTGTTGCACCCGCCAATCCCGCACAGGAATCGCCATTCACCGGAACTGCGTTCGCAACCTCCACGCGGATTGCCGCCGCCAACTATGACAACGGCGGCGAGGGCATCGCGCACCACGACACGACGCCGTTCAACGAAGGCGGCGATGCCTATCGAAACGGTGCCGTCGACACCACATGGAGCGCGTCGCAGAACACCGAAATCGTCGGATGGACCCATGCCGGCGAGTGGATGAAGTACACGGTCAATGTCGCCAAATCCGGAACCTATGCCTTCGCCGCCCAAACCGCCGCCGTCGGTTCCGGCGGAAAATTCCATGTGGAAGTGGATGGCAAAAGAGTCACCGGTTCCCTTGCCGTCAGCAACACCGGCGGGTGGGACAATTACGCGACGCATGTGGTGAAAGGTTTGAAACTCAAAGCCGGGAAACATGTCTTTCGCGTGGTGATGGATCAGAATGGCACTTCCGGCAACGTCGGGAACTTCAACTGGTTCTCCGTCGCGCCGGCGAGTTCGTTTGCCGCAGTGCCGGCGGCGAAGAAGAAGCGATAAGACATGGAACGCCAACGGCGGAATTTTTTTGGAAGTGTGAACCGGCGAAGCCGCCTCCGATTCGGAGCGGGCCTCAGCGGGTCCGGTATGCCGTGACGCGTTGGTGCCCGCTCCGAATTGGAGGTAATTTTGATGTTCACGGTTCCGAAAAAATTCCGCCGTTGTGCGGAAGCCGTTCTGGACGGACGCCGTAAAACGATTACATTCGACGCATATCGAGGTTCGTGTCATCATTCTTTTTTTTCGGAACGCTGAACATCAAAATCACCTCCATCAACACCTGCGATCTTCGCGACTAATTTGCACAGCGAAGATCGCCGCAGATCTACGCGCAGAGGATGATCTCGCGTCGTCAATCGAAAGGTGCTAGATGCCCACTTCACGTGTCAGGATTTTTTGCGTCCTCGTCGCCCTTTGCGCCGCTTTGAATTCCTCCGCCGCAACACCTCCCTTCCCGCAATCGCCCGATGGATCGGTGAAGGTCAGCCTCTTCGCCGCCGATCCAGAGATCGTCACCCCGATCGGAATCACCGTCGACCCGCAAGGCCGGGTCTTCGTCATCGAATCCAATTCCCACTTTCGCCCCAAGGATTATAAAGGCCCGGCAACCGACCGCATTCGCATCCTGGCGGACCCAAAAGGCACCGGTCACGCCGATGAGATCACGACGTTTTATGAGGGCGAGAACTTCCTGATGAATCTCGTCGCCGACCGCGACGGGTCGATTCTGGTCTCTTCCCGCAATGAGATTTTCCGATTGATCGAAAGCAAGATTACCGGTGAAACACCACAAAAAATCACACTCGTCAAGCTCGACACCGCCGGCAACTATCCCCACAATGGCCTGCACGGCTTGGCCCTTGCCTCGGATGGCAGCGTCTATTTCGGCATCGGTGAGAATTCCGGCATCCCCTGGTCGATGAGCGGCAGCGACGACCGGAAACTGCACGATGACCACGGCATCGGCGCGATCTTTCATGTCGACGCCAAAGGCCATGAACTGGCGATGGTGGCGCACGGATTTTGGAATCCGTTTGGAATGGGGATCGACCCGACCGGCAATGTGTGGGCGGTGGATAACGATCCCGATGGCCGGCCCCCCTGCCGATTGATTCAGGTGGTTCCCGGTGGTGATTACGGCTACGAATATCGCTATGGCCGCACCGGAATGCACCCGCTGCAGGGATGGGACGGCGAGTTGCCCGGCACACTGCGGATGGTCACTGGAGTCGGTGAGGCCCCCTGCGCGGTGCGATGGCAGCAGGATCGGTTGCTGGTCAGCAGTTGGCGCGATCATCAGATTCAGAGCTATTCGCTCACGCCGCACGGGGCCACTTATACCGCCGAGATGCAAACCATTCTGACCGGGACGGATGATTTTCGCCCGGTGGGATTGGCCACCGCGCCCGATGGCTCGATGTACGTGACCGACTGGGCATCGGGCAGCTATGCCGTGAACGGCAAGGGCCGGGTGTGGAAGTTGACATTGCCGAAAAGCACGGCAACCTCGAAAGATTCACAGCCGACGCGCGCCATGCTTCACGCCACCGAGCTACGGCAATCGCAGGATGTTCCCGCGTTGATCGCCGCGCTGGATGATGCCGATCCGACGACCGCCCAGGCCGCACAGTATGGTTTGTCGCGCCTCGCGCAAGTCGAAAAAATAAACTGGGGTTCATTGACCACCGCGCCGCAGCGCATCGGTTTGTTGGCGGCTTTGATGTGGCGCGGCAGCGGATTCCAACCCTACTTAAGCGATGCCCTGAAAGACGCCGACGATCGGGTTCGCCAGATGGCGGTCCGCACTATCGCGCAAAACGACGTCAAGGAATCTCGTCCCCAGTTGGAGCAGTTGCTGCAATCCGATGTCATGTCGCCGCGCCTGCTCGGCATGACTCTGGCGGCCCTCGGGCAATTGGACGGCGACAAGGCCGGCAAGATCGACGCGGCAAAAATCAACGCGGTGCTGCTGTCGCGGATGAACGCGCCGGCGGCGACGGATCAAACCAAAGCCGTCTCGCTCCACATGTTGATGGCCACGCACCCGCGCATCCCCCTGCCGCAGATGACGGCGTTGCTGCAATCCCCATCGCGGCCGCTTCAACTGGAAGCCGTGCGATACTTGAACGGCGATGCCGACCCGGCCCGCTTTCCCCTTCTGGTCCAGATTGCAGCCGATCCCAAACTCGATTCGGCTCTCCGCGCCGAAGCCGTCGTCGGATTGGCGGACGATGCCGTCGCCCGCGCCGATTTGCTTTTTGAACTGGCGGGTGGAAGTGATGCGGTATTGCGACAGGAATCTTTACGTTCTCTGCGCGGCCTCGTCACCAAGTTCACCGCACCGCAACAGGAAAAGCTCAAGCAGGTGGCCTTGAAATATCCGCCGGATGCGGAAGCGGTCAATCGCCTGATCGGTAAAGTCGCGGCGGTGCGCCCGACGGAGACGGATACATCCGCGTGGCAAAAAATTCTCGATCAATCTCCCGGCGATCCGGAGGCGGGCCGTCGAATCTTCTTCCATCCTTCGGGCCCGGCTTGCTATCGCTGTCACATGATCGAAGGCCGAGGCCGCGCCATCGGCCCC
This sequence comes from Humisphaera sp., assembly GCA_025351525.1. Classification (GTDB taxonomy): domain Bacteria; phylum Planctomycetota; class Phycisphaerae; order Tepidisphaerales; family Tepidisphaeraceae; genus JANXVV01. Next base: position 7,180 of record JANXVV010000341.1, read on the forward strand.
GATCTGTCGATGATCGGTCACTCGCAAACCCGCGAGCACGTTCTGGAATCGATCCTCACCCCCAGCCGTGAAATCGCCCCGCTGTTCACTTTTTGGACGGTGACGACAAAGGACGGCAAAAAAATCGACGGCATCCTTTTACGCCGTGACGGCCAATCGAAGGAAGTCTATGTCGATGCGAGCGGGATCGAAGTGATGGTGCTGGAGAAAGACATCGTCGATCGGAAGATTCGCAAGGAGTCGATCATGCCGGATGGGTTGATTCAAAGCCTGACGGATCAGGAGTTGCGGGATGTGTTGGCGCTGTTGATACAAAAGCGATGAGCGTTTGTGAACTTTTAGCGGCTGTGCCGAAGGCACGCGTTTTTTTGCCAGACTAGAAAAAACGCGTGCCTTCGGCACAGCCG
>JANXVV010000358.1 GCA_025351525.1 Humisphaera sp.
GCCGGGGGAAACTTTCCGTAAACCGAAGACGTTTTTACGGGGGAGGTTTCCCCCGGCGTGCCGGGGGCTATGTAGGGCGGGGGGAGTTTTTTTCCTTCAATGTATTCCATGAGTCGTTTGGGTGAAGTAGCGAGGTTGTTCACGAAGCTCGGGTTCACCGCGTTCGGGGGGCCGGCGGCGCACTTGGCACTGATGGAAGAGGAGACCGTCCACCGACGCGGGTGGTTGGATCGTCAACACTTCCTCGACATGGTCGCGGCGATCAATTTCATCCCCGGACCCAGTTCCACCCAACTCGCGATTCATCTCGGATATCTGCGGGCGGGGTTTCCGGGGTTGGTGGTGGCGGGCGTTTGTTTCATCGTGCCGGCGATGCTGATTATTTTCCCGTTGGCGTGGTTGTACGTGACGTTCGGGCGCACGCCGCATGTTCGAGAGGCACTCGTCGGGATCAATGCGTGCGTCGTGGCGATCGTCGCGGCGGCGCTGTGGCGATTTATCAAGACCGGTGTGAAGGATCGCTTCTCGGCCGGCATCGCGGTGCTGGCGACGGGCGTATTGTGCCTTGCCGACCCGAAGCTGGCGGCTTGGTTGCATTCCCACCATCAGCCGCTCGCATCTTTCGCAGAACTGTTGGGACGCGGAAAAACAGATTTGGTCATTCTCGCACTGGCCGCAATGGCCGGCGCGATGTGGTACGGCAAGCCAAAAGTTTCTCCCTCACTTCCCATGCTATTGCCTTTGGCTTCCCTGGGTGCCACCCACGCCGATCCTCAATTCCTGCAAATGTCGCTTCTGTTTCTAAAAGTGGGCGCGACGATTTTCGGCAGCGGTTATGTGCTGGTCAGTTATCTGCAATCGGGGATCGTGGATCAACACGGTTGGATGACGCAGCAGCAGTTGCTCGATGCCATCGCGGTGGGCCAGGTCACTCCGGGACCGCTGCTGACCACCGCGACCTTCATCGGATATTTTCTCGGCCATGTGCGGTTCGGCGGGGGCATTAGCGGTGGCCTGGCCGGTGGAATGTTGGCGACCGTCGCGATCTTTCTGCCGTCGTTTTTACTCATCGCCTTTCTCGGTCCCTTGCTACCGAAGATTCGCAACAACCCCATCGCCCGCGGCGCGCTCAACGGCATGAATGCCGCAGTGGTGGCACTCATCCTCGTCACCACCTTCCGTCTGGCCGGCGCGGCCCTGACGGATATCGCAAGCCTCCTCATCGCGGTTGGATCATTGCTGGCCCTGTTGATTTGGAACGTCAACGCCACTTGGTTGATCCTGATCTCCGGCTTGTTCGGAGTGATGCGGATGAGATGGCACACGTGATCGATGATGAACCCGCTCCGCCTTGCCGAACAACGCGACCGGATTCCGTAAAGGGTGCTTTGAACAGGGTGGCATCGGCGTCCCACCCATTCATTTCTTCGGACAAAACGAGTGCCATCAAAAAAACCCCGGCCTGGGCCGGGGTTCGCGATCGCGCATTAAAACTTCATCGGATCGAATTCAAAATCTCAGGCAAGCTCTTTGCGGCTGCTGCGGACTTTGTGAGCCGTGCCGAGCGCTCCAAGCAGGACCATGCCGGCCCACACACCCGAGGGGAGCGGGGTGGAGGCACCGGTGTCACCGGAGATGACCTCGCCGTCAAATTTCGGCGCGGGGGCCGGGAAAACGTGCGGTATCACAATCTGCGGCGTCACGATCTGCGGCGTGATGATGCCGGTGGAATGATTGCTGAAATGGCTGGCATGACCTCCGGCGATGATGGCATGTCCACCCATCATTCCGTGCGCGCCACCGTAGAACGCTCCACCGCCACCGCTGGAACTGATCAGCGAAGTCGTGTCGGTGGTGATGCCATCGGTCACTTCCGCTTCGGCGAGTTCGGCGACGGCGTCGCTGAAACCGACCTCTTCACCGAGCAGCGTGGCGACCAGCGAATCGATATCACTGCCGATCGCGGCTACCCCATCAAGGTTGCCCATCGGTGGGCCGATCAACGCGGCGATCATTTCCTCGGCGGCTTCGGATTCCTGAAGCGACGCCCATTGGCCATCCGATTCAATTGCCTGGATCGCGTTGACCTGGTTGAATCGGCATCCCAATAACGTGGAGTCAAGACCGGTGATGGCCGGGCATTCGACCGTCGAACCGGGCATCGGCAACATCGGCATGGCGGACGCGGGGTGGGTGGCCGTGGCGATCGCCAGGCCCATCGCGAACACACTGAACTTTGACGCCAATTTCATAGCTCTGCTTTCCTTTCAATACGCCTCCCGCCCACAGGGCGAGAGATCACTTGCCGAACAACAAACGTTGCGTCGTTCAGCTTTTTTGAATCAGCCCCGGCTTCGGCCAGGGCTGTAAATGTCGTGGCACGTTTCGATGCCGACCTGATCGACTATGCGATTCATTTCAAGTCCCGGCCAACGAAATTTGACCGCTGGAGGCTCGTATCCGCCATAAAATTCGATTCGCAAAGCAACACAGATGGAATAAGCCGCACAGGTGTTGTCACTTCGCGCGCGGATTCCCCCCGGTCGATTCAAGGAAGATCGACTTCAGCCTGCGTGGAGGATGTCATTGACGCGCGATTGCGATACGATCAGGACGTGATTCTGTGTCCAACATGCTCCGCCGCTTTACCCGTGGGGAAAGCGAAATACTGCCCGAGGTGCGGCACCGCCTTGCCGGGGGCGGTTGTTTCCTCGACTCCCGAGACCGCGATTCCGGGCAGAACCTATGCAAAGACGCCGGTAACGTTACCGCCGCACAAAAGACCGATCCGGATCGAGCAGCGCGGCAGTCTACTCAATCCATTTTTTCTCGGCAGCGCCACGATCGTCCTCGCCGGCGCGCTGTTGGCCGGTGAGGGTCAACTGCGATTCGGCACGATTCTTTTGGCTGTCGGTTTACCCAGTCTACTCATCTTTACCATTCGGAGCCTAGTCCGGTAACTTTTCGCGACAGGGTGAGGTGTGCATGATGATCTCAAAACTATTTAGCCGGACTCGCTTGCGAGCCGCGTCCGACAGGTTATCGCGATAAATGACTGTGCAGGAAGTAGCGGCATGACCTTGGCGGAGGTAAGGGGTGAATCGTCGCCGGTGATGAGAGAAATCAAATACGGGCGCAAAGACGCGAAGACTGCAAAGTCAGCGTAAAAGCATGTTTAGGAGCACGGCTGGGCTTGCCGTAGCATGGGCTACCAGCCCATGATTCTCTTTTTTTAATACAAAAACATGGACTGGTAGCCCATGCTACGACAGCCTCCGCTGTGTTTTTAAACATGCTCTAAAGAAGAATTGATAATAGAATTCTTTGCGTCTTTCTTTGCGCTCCTTGCGTCTTTGCGGCGACGCATTTGAAATAGCGCGATCCCGAACTGCTGAACCTGAAAGTCGTACCGCTTCTCAGCCGAATTTGTTATAGACTTATTGCGGGACTCGGGAATCTCGGTCGACTTTAGAGTTTGCTATGCGCGTGTTGATCGCCGGAATCATGGGCTTGTGCATGGTGACCCTTACCTGGGCCCAGCCCCCTGCCGTTGCTCCGCCCGCGTCCAATCCGCCGGTGAGTCGCTTGGATCCCACCGCCGATCCCCCGCAGACCGAGGCCATGCCCATCGATCGGGAGTACGATCGCTTCCAGGATAAAACGACGATCAAGGTGGAAGGCATTCGTCCCGGCGTGACCCGCGGGGAAAGCCGTATTTTCATCAACGCCACCTCCTCATTCGACGGCGTGGAAGTCACCGTCAAACCCGACAAAGTCGCGATCAATCTGTTGGCGGTCTCCGAGGATTATCAATATGTAGATTTCCGGGATGGGCTGGAGTTCATACTGCTGATCGACAACAAGCGCGTGCGCGTGCCGGCGAAGTTTTTGAAAGCGGGGATGACCAAGGATCACAATCCCAAGTCGCTGGAATCATTCGTCGCCATTGTCGATGCGGGAGTGTTGGTGAGCATGGCGACGGCGGAATTGGTGGAAGCGCAGCTCGGGGCGACGGAATTCAAGCTGGGCGTGATGGAGCAGTTATCGCTGCGAAAATTCGCCGAGACGGTGCATCTGGTGGCCCCGCTTCCGACGGCCGCCGCCGCGTTGGATCATGCGCTGGCCGCCGGCCCGATGCGGGCCGATGCCGTGGCAATTCATCTGGCGCAGGCCAAAGTGGATGAAGCCCAGGAGAAGGTCGATCGGTTGACGAGTGCGTGCCTGGAGCGGTTGGATCAGTCGCCGCCATACACTGCCGCCGTGAAGATAACGCAGGAACTCGAAGAGAAAAAGGACAAGACTCCGGCCGGCGCGCAGCGTGGGCAGATCAGCCAACAGTGGTTGGAGGCAAAGGCTAAAGTCAGCTTGATCAAGTCGTCGACGCTGCTGGAAGACGAGGCGCTTTCCGATGCCCGCCGGTTGTTGGCGGATGGGCAGACGTCATTGCGAAACTTGCAGCGGGCGGTGAATCGGGCGAACGGCCCGCCGGCAACACGTTGAGTTGGATGAGCGGTAATTCCGAAGGCGATTTCTTCTGCGTCAACGAGCAAACTTTCGCGCGAACTTCTAAATGAGGTGAACCCACACCGCCACGGAGGGAACGCCTGTGTTGGAAATCAAAAACAACATATACCAGCCCGTCGGCGCGAGATTGGGATTGTTTGTCACACTCACTTGGACGACGCCTCCGGCCTGTATCACAATTCCCAACGCCACCAATCGCTGGTTCGTATCATAGGAATGCGTCGTGACGCAGTTCCGAATCAGACACGCCCCGCGCAAGTTTCCGGCATCGGGCGTCTTAATCGAGACAGTGCTGCCATACTTCCACTCCACGGGTGCCCCCGTGATCGAAGGCCGCGCGCCCTTGAACAGATACGGCGGGCTGAAAATCTCGATATGCATTTCCTCTTTGGGATCCTTGCCCCACTGGACGTGCGTTCCCCCGTCGGGGTTGCCGCCCGCGGTGACGACGCGCCCATCCGGCAGAAGCAGCGCCGTGGAGTGATACAGTCGCGGAATGGTGCATGGCGCAGTCAAAGTCCACGTATCTTTTGCCGGGTCGTAGATTTCCGACTGAAGTCGTGCCAGTCGACCCGTCTCCTGCTGCAACGAGCCGCCGGTCACAAAAACCGTCCCATCAGGCAACAGCACGGAATTGAGGTGCAGCCGCGGCAAACACAACGGCATCGCCGCCGCAAATTGCGGTCTGGCCGCCTTGAAATCGACCACGTCCACATTTTCGATCGCATCGGTCTTGTTCGGTTTTCCATCCGGTCCACCGCCGATCAGCATCACCCGCTGATCCTGCGCCGGCGGCAACAACACGCTCGCGGATTGACTGCGCATGTCGCGCGCAGAAAGCCCCGGCACGGCATGCGTGTGGACCGGGTTCACCGTCAGGTCGATCAGGCATGGATCCAGCAACACCGCATCATCCATGTGCCCGCCATCGAAAAACACACGGCCATCCTCCATCAGAAAAAGATGTGCGTACAACGGCAACGTCTGAACACCCGGCTGGAAATGCTGCACCTGCCACCGGTTTGTCGCCGGAGAATAGGTCTCAAGCGTCTCGTTGTGCGGATTGTTGGCCGCCTCGGTCAGTCCCGTCGCCGCCAGAATGCGTCCATCCCCCAGTGCGATGAGTGACGGATACCATCGTCCATGGTGCATCGACGCCGCGAACGACCATTGCTCGGAATCCGGGTCGAATATCGTCGCATCGGCGCGCCCTTCAAAGGGGTTGTAATGCCCTGTTCCACCGGCGGACAAAAGCCTCCCATCCGCCAGCGAAGTGTCTCCGCCGCAAAAGAAATCAAACGGCCTTCCGTTGGCGGCCATGATCGTGGTTGGATGCGAAAAATTGTTCGGCGGCGCAGCGAGTGGATCCCACACCACGCTCGTGAAGATCCCCTTGGCCATGTTGCCGAAGTTCGGGTCGGCAAAGCGAATCGCACTGCTTCCAGAACCGGCGAAGAACAACACCTTTCCGGTCCGCAGCAGCGCCGCATGAACGGCCAGCACGCCTGAATCAAACTTTAGCAACTCCCAATTCCCGTCGCGCGCGGGATTCGGGTCCATCGGCAACACGCGGTAAAACCCGGCATTCAGGCCCGGCGGATTATCGATCGTAAACACGACCATCCCGAGCTTGCCACCCATCCGCGTCATGGCAATTCCTCCACCCTGATTCTCCCATGAAAACCAGTGTGGAACTCCCATCCATGCGCTCCAGCCCCCAGTCACGTCGCCGTTGACGTTCAGCCCGGAGCCGATCGCATAAAACGCCTGGTTTTGATCGATCGCGTTGTCGATGTGAAAGAAGACGATGTCCTGCCGACCCGTATTCCGCAGGTCGGCCAACGCGATTCCCACGCCCTGGTTCTCGAACGAAAACCAGTCGGGCACGTCGATCCAACGCGACCAACCGCCGGTAACGTTTCCGTTGCCATCGAGATTTCGGCCAACACGGTAGAGCCCCCGATTAATGCCGGCGGGGCTGTCGATCATCGCCACCAGCAGTTCCAGATTTCCGTCACCATCCACGTCCCCCAATGCGATCGAACCGTGTTGATTCTCGAATGAGAACCAGTCTGGAATTGCGATCCACGGTCCCCACCCGCCGTTCACCTTGCCGTTGATATCCAACTGTTTGCCCACCCGATAAAATCCGGCATTTTGGCCCGGTGGATTATCGATCATGAACACGACGATGTCAGGCTTGCCGTCTTTGTCGACATCGGCCACGGCAACACCCGCCCCCTGGTTCTCGAACGAGAACCAGTCCGGCACTTCGATCCACGGCGTGAACCCACCGGTCGGGTTGCCCGCTGCGTCCAGATCTCGCCCGATCCGAAACAGACCGCGATTCAGGCCCGGCGGGCTATCCACCATCAGCACCACTAGATCCTGCCGGCCCGTCCCCGTGAGGTCGGCAACCGAAACGCCACCCCCCTGATTTTCCACGGAAAACCAGTTGGGAATCTGTAAATAATCAATCGGCATAATATCACCACCTGCGAATGATCGCCCGCAGATTCAACCGGCATCGGCCCACACAAACGCGACGGCCGACGTTATGCGGAAGCGAATTTGATGAATTCACGCAGGCCAAAATGGCCGTTTTCCATCAGCGATGGGTCAGGCGTCCACAACGGATCCTGCGCCAGATAAGAACTGCTGTCCCCCAGCAGCAACCCGACGAACGTCTCGGCGACGATTCGCCCACCAACCAGGCCGAGCCGCCGCGTTTTGATCTGCTTCTTCCCATCGGTCGTCGCGAACGAGACGACGTCTTCAATCGTCTCGGCCAACACGTACGTCCAGAGCGGGCAGTTGTCGGCGAAGATCATACCGCCGACTGCCGGGTCGATGATCGACCCCTTGATGTCGTTCGCATCTCCCGTGAATTTTCCGATCAGAATGTCCTTGTCCGCCAATGGCTTCACTCCCATCGCCCGCGCGACGTTCTGCCCCGAAGGCAATCGCAGCCGCCAGGCACGCAGCAGATTTCGCTCGGCAAGGTTGCGCGGCAGGTCGGGCGCAACATTGTCCGGCAACGCTCCCAGCGCGTTCACCGCCGACGTGTCGATCCGATACGCCAACTGGGTCCGAGTTAAATTGCCCGGATTTTTATCGTCGTTCTCATCGCCGTAGGGCCGAGGCTCCAGGTCGATGAATCGACCCCAATCGATCGACCAGTTTGCCGGGAATTCACGGAAGCCTGTCAAGCCGGGCTTTCCATTGTCTCCCTTGAACGGAAAGATCGGCAACGGGCCGACGTCATCGTTCAACCGATACCCCGGCCGCACCATCGAGTGCCCTAACCGATACGCCGCGACGGAAAACTCCAGCGGCATGAACGGTTCATTCTTGTAGTGGAAGAATTCCAGCTTCGGCTTGTCTTTCACGATGTTGGTATGCTTCGACAGATGGGGAACCACTTCCTTCAAAACGGCGGCCGCCACGATCTTCGGCAGGAAATCATTCAAGACGATCCACTGATAATGAAATCGAACCTTCTGTTGCACCTCCGCGAAAGACCAATCCGGATTGAGGTCGATCAACTTATTATGAAAGCGAAGGAACAGTCCCTGAAGTTGGGAGATGATGACGTTCTCGTCATTTCGGGGATCCCCGATGATCGCCCGGGCCGGCTTCGCGCTGCTCCGCGGAAGCGCGTTTGCCGTCAAGTCTTTCCCCAGCGCCTTCCCCGTCAATGGACCGGCGACATTGAAATGTCTCCCATCGGCATATAAATACGGCTGATCGTCCGGTCCCTTCCCGTAGACATTATCCAGATCGAACCGTGGTGTGCGGTAGTCGACCAGTGCGTCGGGGTCATTGGTCCGCTGAAGGCTGCTGGCAGGATCGAACGTCAGATCGTGATCGACGAACTGCCCGAAATACGTGTAGGCCGCCGGGATTCCGCTCTCCTCCCCGTCCGGTCGATCCGCCGGTGGATCCACTTTCGCGCACATCGAATCGCCGAGCAATTTTAACGCCTTCTGCGAGTCGGCTTCGGTATTTCCGAAATCCGCCGGTGGCAGCGCGCGGAACATCCGGCCGAACGGTCCGCCGAATAAAACGGAACTCCGCGAGAGATTGATTCCGCGGGTTCCAACACCATGAGGTCGAATGGGCTGTGCCATCTGTCAATCCTTTTTGCAATTGCCTGTGCGACAAACGCTGCAACGCGAAGTATGTTTGGACGATGAGCGATCGTCGCGAAAATTTGATCTTTGGTTGAACCCCCGGCGCAAATGTAACCGATGCAATCCGCGAATTGCAACATTTGCTTGCGCTGCATTCAGGAAAATTTAGCAAGCATTGGAAATGTTAGTTGAATGCCCGATTGAACCAAAGGCAAACGTTTTTTCTGTCATCGAGAAAAAGCGTGTGCCTCCGGCACTTCCGCTAACCGAAGAAAGATTTTATACCAAGCCGCTTAAAATCTCGCAGCCCTTGGCGAGTTTTTCATCGGTTGTCGCGTAGCTGATTCGGAAATGCGTGTCCCGCCCGCTGAAGACATTCCCGGGAATCACCAGCACGTTATTCTCGATCGCCTTGACGACAAACTCGCTGGCGGTGATCCCCTCGGGAACCTTCGGAAAAATATAAAACGCCCCGGTCGGCTTTACGACTTCAAATTTCCCCCGCAGCCCTTCATACACCAGATCGCGCTTGCGACGATAAGCCGCCACCGCATCGCCTATCGGCACATCCATCGCCTTCAACGCCGCATGTTGCAGGGGTGACGGTGCGCAGACGTAGGTGTATTGCTGCAGCTTCGTCATCTGCGAAATAATCTCCGCCGGACCCGCCGCATAACCGATCCGCCATCCGGTCATCGCATGGCTCTTGCTGAAGCCGCGCAGGATGATCGTCTTTTCATAAAGTCTGGCGGGGGAGGGGAGGTAGAGTGCTAAGTGCTGAGGACTGAGGACTGAGGGGGAAGAGGCGGAGGAAGCGGTCGCATTGCCACTCAGTCCTAAGTCCCCCGTACTCAGTCCTTCCTCCCGCTCATACAGGAACGGCTCGTAGATTTCATCGCTCAGAATCAGCAGATCGTGTTTTTGGGCGATCGCGACGGCGGCTTTCACCTCGGCTTCGGTCATCACCATGCCGGTGGGATTGCTCGGTGAATTGAGGATCATCAACTTCGTGCGCGGCGTGATGGCGGCTTCGATCTTCTCCGCAGGAAATCTGAAATCGGGATAGCTGTCGACGGTCACCGCCTTGCCGCCGGCCATCGTCAGCAGGTGGGTGTACATGACGAAGTAAGGGTCGACGAAGATCACTTCATCGCCCGGATCGACGATGGACAGGATCGCCAGAAACAGCCCGCCGCTCACCCCGCTGGTGATGAGGACTTCACCGACATCGCGCCCGATTTCCTCCGACAGATCCGCGCGCAGCCGGGTGCGAAGCGGTTCGATTCCCTGAGTCGGTGTATAGCGATTGTGACCGGTGCGGATGGCGTCGATCGCGGCGATTTTGGCGATCTCCGGCACGTCGAAATCCGGCAGTCCGATCGACAAATTGATCGGATCCTTCATCTTCGCGGCCAGATCGAAAACCCTGCGAATGCCCGAGGCATCCACCCCTAAAGCCCGGCGGGAAACGTAGTCGGCAGGTGAGCGCATGACATCGAGTCTTCTAAAGAACCGCGCGGCTTGAGCGAATGTCGCATGCCGCCGCTGTTAATCCTAAGGCCATGACGCAACGCCAAGTGACTAAAGGAACGGGCCTGCGATATCTTCCGCGTCTGGGTTGGGTGCCACAGGTCGCGGTATTCCGAGACCTGTGCTGGCCTTGCCGAAAGCCACAGGTCTCGGAGTACCGCGACCTGTGGCACCCCGAGCGTCCGACAATCTGGAAGTGATTGACGACTGGTTCCTGATGCGCCTTACTTTTTCTTGGCGGCTGGAGCGGCAGCCTTTGCGGCCGGCGCGGCGCCTTTAGCAGCTGGTGCGGCACCCTTGGCCGCCGGCGCAGCACCCTTCGCGGCCGGTGCTGCACCCTTGGCCGGTGCGGCACCCTTCGCTGCCGGGGCAGCCTTGCCACCCGCGACCGGGGCCACAGCGCCTTCTTCAGTGGCAGCCGCCTCTTTCTTCACGACCGCAGCCTTCCGGTGACCGACCTTCGGCAACCCGAACGCGCTCTTGCTCTCGTCCCACTTTTCCTCTTCCTTCAATTGGTCCAAGCGCTCGGCTCGGGTCAACACATTGCGATGGCGCGTCAGCGAACTGGCGCTCTTCAGGCTTGGATCCAGCGACATATCAAACCTCTCAATAATCCGGTAATTTCGTGCGCATTCCCGATGCAGCATTCGCCGGGGGCGGGAAGCATACTGTAAAGCAGCCGGACAGACAAGCGGGGAAATAAGCTGCATCATACCGCGATGCGCATGACACTTTCAGCGGCGTGATCTTGAGGAATGGGACGTAAATCACTTCCCGGTTTTCACAGACAACGGGTGGCATGGGCGTCTCGCCCATGCTTTTCAGCCGCCGCACAATTCCGAAAGAATTTTGAAAATCGAGAGGGTTTTTGCTTGACGCGTGGTTGGTTCCATGAGCATACCCTTTGCGGCTCGCGAAAGTCATTCATCCTTCCGACGGCTGCCCCGCTTCGACGCACGGCCCTCTCCAGGCGGAACGAATCGCGTACGCGGCGAACGTTGTGTCGCCGACCCACTTCATCACGCACCGCTCGAACTCGGAGAAGGCAGACATGAAAATTCACCTCAAATCCTTCGGTGGTTTCGCGCTAGCGGCAGCCCTCGCCGCCGTTCAGACCGCCCGGGGCGCGATGGTCATCACGCCGACATTCACGGCCAACTTCAACACCAATTTCGGGGCCAATGCCCCGGCGGCGCAGGCCTCTTGGATCGCCGCCGCCAATGTCTTCACCACCCATTTCAACGACAACATTCACGTCAACATTATCGTGGACGCGGTAACCGGGACTTCGGTGTTCGGCCGGAGCAACTATTTTCTGAACTCGACCAGCTACGGCAATCTGCTTGCAAAGGTGGTGGCGGATGCGAAATCCGCAGATGACCTCACCGCCGTCAGCCCGGTCGGTTCGATGACGCTCACAGACCCGACCGGTGGAGCCGGCACCTGGTGGGTGAACCGGGCGGAAGCAAAGGCCATCGGACTGATTGCCGACGACTTCTCCAACGATGGCAAAACGACATTCGGCACGGGGAATTCGTTCACCTTCTCAGGTGCCATCGTGGGCGGCACTTATGATTTCAAGGGAATTGCCGCGCACGAAATATCGGAAGTCCTGGGTCGTCAGGGCAGCTCCGGCGTGGTGAATCCGGTTTCGGCGGTCGACCTGCGGTTGCTGGATGTGATCGGCTACGACATCGTTCCCGAACCCTCCGGCGGAATTCTCACCGGCCTGCTCTGCCTCGGTGCCGCCACTTTGCGTCGGCGAAGGAACGATTAGGCGTCGCGCGAGAATAAACTGTTCACCTACGGTGTCGTTTATTCGGAAAATCAAGGCAATCGCGAGACAGAACTGGATAGGTTATCGGGGCGCACGGACTTAGATGAGGCTTCACGAGTGAGACGGCGAGGTAATCAATAATGGGTAATCATATACATGACGCAGGAAGCACTTAAAGATGGGCTGATGTAGGGCGGAAAAAGAGAAGGGCCACCACTAAATGCCATTCACATAAGCTTTCCTCCCCTTTTTTTTCCAGTGTTTCCTGCATCTGCTTCCGTGGCCTTTTGTGAAGTGGGGTTTCCAACGAGATGTATAGTCGCGGAAAGCGACCCCCCGCGCAAATATCATATCGTGAGTTCCAGCGCAAAGTGATGGGTGGCCAGTATTTTTTCGCTTAAGTGAATGGCATTCGAACCCACTCCCAATTTTTGCGCATTAAGAAAACGTGTGCCTGCGGCGTACCGCTCAACCAAATCCGATCACATCTTATTGGACTGTCGCGAAAGCCCCGTGAAACTTTACCGATTATTCCGTCAGGCGTAAATTCATTCCCATGACGTTCGGCATCGTGTCGGGCGTGGGTCATGACACCATTCATGGAAGGAGTTGCGTGATGGCCAGTAAAACGGTTCGCCGCAGTGTTCGTGTCCGCCGTTCGCCGGTACCGCCGCAGGGCGGATTTTTCGGCCTGCTCGCCAAATTGGCGGGTGCCAGCGATCGACTTGAGAAAGCCAGGCGTCGGCGGTAGTCCACGCACGCCGTCCGGTGCAAAATCCCGTGCCGGGGTGCTGTCAACACTCCGTTTGAAGGGCGATCCTCTCGATCGCCCTTTTGTCTGCGCGCAACCAATCCAATCAATTCGGAGTTACCACGAAAACACGAGGATCTTGGAGAGCGGTCGTCCTCGACCGCCGCATCGGCGGAAGGGGACTGCCGCCCTCCAGGGGCATTGGCAGCGGGGACCGCCGCCCCCCAGCCGCCTCTTTACATTTTATGCGAGTGCGGTGAAGTCGCGCGACAATCCGGATTCCGCCGCGCTACTTGCCATCCATTCCTCTTGCGTTATCATTTGCTCCGTCAACCGAAAATGATCGACAGGATGTCGATCCCCACAACTCCAAGGATGGAGACCGCATGGCCCAGCGTCCTTTCACCACGCGTCAATTCCTCACTTCGATCGCCGCCGTCGGATTATTCGCCGGAGGCTGCGAAAATAGGTCCGCCCATTCCCAGGGTGAACTCCGCCCCGATTCGCAGCGGGCTTTAGTTCCGGGAAACGCAGCGGACGAAACCAGACCGACCGAAGCAAGGCGGGAATCCCCCGCCATCCCCGAATTCAACGGTTCGACTGATCCTTCGCTGATCGCCACCACCGTCAAAAATTACACGCAGCAGATGGCACCCTTGATCGAGCAACGGCCAAAGCCCCCGGAGCCCGCCATTGCGGCCATAGGGGATCCTTCCGATGTTCGCTGGATCAAACCGGGTGACCCCGCCAAGCCCACCGCTCGCCCGCCCATTCCCGTGGAAGTGATCCCGCTGGTGCAACCGGTTATCGATGCCCAACCCAGCAGCGCGAATCAGGGATTGTCGGTGGCCTCGGCACTGCAACCGCTCACCGTGCCCAATCCGCAGAGCGGGATGCGCATTTCGCCGGACGATGTGAACCGCACCGTCACCGCCCCGCGCCCCGCCGTTCTGGCGGCGGACCTCGAAGCGAAACTATCGCGGCAGATTCAAAGTTCCCCGCGCGACCTATGGGCGCACCTCGATTCTCAACTGCTCCACTTCCTTCGCGATGAGCAGGTTCCTCAACTGGATGCGCTCACCTCACTTCCTCTGGAAGATCGCGAACTGGTCGCGGCGGTGATGGACGGCCTCACCCTCTTCCGCAACAGCCTGCGCGCCGATGGCAACATGCTTTTATCGCGGAAGGTCAAACCGCTTCTGGATCTGGCCGATCGGTTGCGCTCGCAGGCCGACCTGAACATCCCCACCCTTTCGCTCTGCACCAAGGTCGATGCCTTTGGCGTGTATGAACCGATCGATCCAGTCCGTTTCATCGCCGGCAAGGAGCATCAGGCGATCATCTATTGCGAAGTGGAAAACTTCGCCTCATCGCCCATGTCAGATAAGAAAATGTGGGAGACCAAGCTCTCGCAGGAAGCGGTGCTCTACACCGAAAGCGGTCTGCAGGTCTGGGTGGATAAAGCCGGCACGGTGGTCGACCACTCGCGCAATCGCCGCCGCGATTTTTTCATCGTGAAGAAGATCAAGCTGCCGGCGGCGCTCACCATCGGGCGGTATCTTTTGAAAGTGACGGTGGAGGATCAACAGGCGAAGCGCGTCGCCGAGCAGACGATGCCGATCGAGATCGTCGCCCAAATGGAGACGGCGGCCGTGGGAACGAAGTAGCGCGGGGCAACCCTAAGGTGGCATGGGCGTCTCGCCCGAGCATTTCTTCGGCCAAAAAGCACGGGCGGGACGCCCATGCCACCCTCTTCGCTAATGCTTTTTCCCGCATTGCCCTTCGCTTTTTTCTCTGTGCCGGTCTCTTTGTTCTCCGTGTCCTCTGTGGCTGTTTTGCATCGGACCGGATGAGTCGCGCTGTAGTGCCAGTGCCAACCACGCGCCCCCAAAGCATTGAACTTGCATTTATTATAAAAATAGATAATTATACGTCATAGGAGACTTTCCCCATGTCGCAAACCGCCTCCCCCGAGCTTGTGCCCACCACCGTCTTCCCGGATTCAACGCAGGTCAACCAAGCCGTCGCCGCTGAAATCGCGGGGTTGATTCGCGCCAAGGCTGCGCGGAATCAATCCTGCGTGCTCGGCCTCGCCACCGGTTCCACTCCAACTGGGGTGTATGAAGAACTCGTCCGCATGCACCGGGAAGAAGGTTTAAGTTTCAAGAACGTGGTGACCTTCAACCTCGATGAATATTTCCCGATGCAGCCGTTGGAATTGCAAAGCTACCGGCGCTTCATGCGGGAACATCTGTTCGACCGCGTCAATCTCCCGGCCAAGAACATCCACATCCCCGATGGCACCATCGCCGCGGATCAGGTCAACGCATTCTGCCAGCAATACGAGAAGGCCATCCTCGAGCACGGCGGCATCGACCTGCAGATTCTCGGCATCGGACGCACCGGTCACGTCGGCTTCAACGAGCCCGGTTCCTCCCGCGAAAGCCGCACCCGCCTCATCACGCTGGATCACGTCACCCGCCTCGATGCCGCCTCCGATTTCTTCGGCGAAGAACACGTCCCTCGTCGGGCGCTCACGATGGGCGTCGGCACCATTCTTGCCGCCAAACGGGTGATTCTGATCGCCTTCGGCGAGGGCAAAGCCCCCGTGGTGGCGCGTGCGGTCGAAGGGCCGATCACCCCCGCCGTCGCCGCCAGCTATTTGCAGGAGCATCCGGATGCCCGCTTCATGCTCGATGAAGCCGCCGCCGCCGAGTTGACCCGCTTCAAAAGCCCCTGGCTTTTGGGAGACATCCCATGGACCCAGCCCACCATCCGCAAGGCCGTCATCTGGCTGGCCCGCCGCGTGAACAAGCCGATTTTGAAACTCACCGCCGAGGACTACAACGAGCACGGCCTGCAGGATCTCGCCGCCCTGCACGGTCCCGCGCATGAGATCAACATCGACGTGTTCCGCGAGATGAACGAGACCATCACCGGGTGGCCCGGCGGCAAGCCCCTCGATCAAAAGCGGCCCGGTGACATCTCCCGCCCCACCGATGGCATCTTCCCCAAGCGAGTGCTGCTCTTCTCACCCCACCCCGATGATGATGTCATCAGCATGGGCGGCACGCTCATTCGCCTCGTCGACCAAAAGCACGAAGTCCACGTCGCCTATCAAACCTCCGGCAACATCGCGGTGTTCGATGCCGATGCCCTGCGCTTCGCCGACTTCGCCTCCGAGTTTCAACGTATGTTCGGCACCGGTCTCGAACACGCCACGAAGATCGAGCAGCACATTGAGGAATTTCTCCGCCACAAGAAGCCCGGCCAGGTCGACAGCCCCGAAGTCCAGCAGATCAAGGGCCTCATCCGCCGGGGTGAGGCCCGCGCTGCCGGCCGCGATTGCGGTGTGCCCTACGAACGTCTGCATTTCATGGATCTCCCCTTCTACGAAACCGGCACCGTCCGCAAAAAACCATTGGGCGAAGAGGATGTCCGACTCACCGTCGAGCTGCTCGAAAAAATCAAGCCCCACCAGGTCTATGCCGCCGGTGATCTATCCGATCCGCACGGCACCCACCGCGTCTGCCTCGCCGCCGTCTTCGCCGCGCTCGAAAAACTAAAGGACCAACCTTGGGTCCGCACCTGCGAAGTCTGGCTCTATCGCGGCGCCTGGCAGGAATGGGAACCCGAGAAAATCGAGATGGCCGTCCCCTTGAGCCCCCAGGAACTTTTGCGCAAACGCAGCGCCGTCTTCAAGCACCAAAGCCAGAAGGACCGCGCCATGTTCCCCGGCGCCGACGAGCGAGAATTTTGGCAGCGCGCCGAAGAGCGCAACCGGCAGACCGCCAGAATCTATGACAAACTGGGGCTGGCGGAGTATGAGGCGATCGAGGGATTTGTGCGGTGGAAGAAAGACGAATGACGAAACGGAGGTATTACCACGAAGACACGAAATCAGAAATCAGAAATCAGAAAAAAGCTCAGACCTGTGCCTGCTCGGTGGTTAAAAGGCACAGGTCTCGGAGTCCCGCGACCTGTGGCACCCCGCACCTCTGAGAACCTGGAAGTTATTTACGTCCCATTCCTAAGGCATGAAATTCCGATCAAACTGGGTCAGATCGAAGAGCGGCACTTCAGAGAGTCCGCATAAGTTTCAATGGGGATTGAGGGCACTTTCAAGCCGCTCGACGGCTTAGAGCATGTTTAGAAACACGGGTGGGTTCGCCGCAGCATGGGCTACCAGCCCATGATTTTCTTTTTAAAAAATCAGAAACATGGGCTGGTAGCCCATGCTACGACAGCCTCTGCTGTGTTTTTAAACATGCTCTTCCCCACCCCCGACTGGCGAGGCAAGCCATTGATAAGCCACGATCTGATCGTGAAACTCATTGGCGGCACGACGACCAGCGCCGGACTGAAAGTCAAAGCGGCGTTGGATCCGGCACGCCACGAGAGCGGAATCAAGGTCAGCGATGAAGCGCTGAACGCCGTGAACATTGAGCGTGACGCGTTCCACGGAGAGTGGAACTGTTCCATTCGGCCAAACGCAAAAGTCGCATAGGTTATCGATGCGCGCAGCCCAAGGGTTCGATCAGAACAGGCGTAGGGATGCCGCCCTCAACGCCGAATCATTCACGTTCATCTATATCACCTTGATCTTTTCAATCCCCGGTGCCGGCGGCGGGTACTTCATCCCCAGCGGTTCCAGCGCCCGCACGATCGTGTCGGAGATCACCCAGTTGCGAAACCACTTGTGATCCGAAGGCACGACAATCCACGGCGCATCGGCGGTCGAGCATTTTTTCAGCGCATCCTGATACGCCTCCATATAGTCATCCCACCGCTCGCGCTCGACCAGATCCTGCGGGCTGAACTTCCAGTTTTTGCTCGGGTCCGTCAGCCGCGATTCCATGCGGGCCTTCTGTTCCTTCCGCGAGATGTGCAAGAAAAACTTGAGGATGATCGTCCCCTCATCAGCCAATAATTTCTCAAAGGCGTTGATCTGCTGATACCGTCTGGACCAAACGCTTTTCGGCACCAGATCCTTCACGCGCTCAACCAGCACACTCTCATAATGGGAGCGGTTAAAGATGCCGATCATGCCCTTCGACGGGGCGGCGGCGTGGATGCGCCAGAGATAATCATGCGCCAGTTCCAGATGCGTCGGCGCTTTGAAACTGGTCACCGAGCATCCCTGCGGATTGATGCCGCTGAAAACGTGATCGACCGCCCCGTCTTTCCCGCCTGCATCCATCGCTTGAAACACCACCAGCAATGAGCGCTTCGCCTCGGCGTACATCACGTTTTGAAGCTTGTCCAGCTTTTTCAGATTCTTCTCGACCGCCGATTCCGCATCGGCTTTGTCTTTAAAATGGCCCTGGTCGGAAGTGTCCAGCTTCGAGAGTTTCAAGGAACTACCAGGTTTCACGAGATAGGCGGATTTGATCATATGGCTCCGAAAATATTCGTAGCATGGGCTGGAAGCCCATGTCTTAATCAAGCGCTTCTAAAACCTCAGTCGTGGCACGGGCTTCCAGCCCGTGTAGACGGCTACATGCGTAAAAGAGTTCAATCTAACTTTTTTTCACCTGGGGAACCGCCAACATGGGCTGGAAGCCCATGCCACGATGAACATTGGAAATTGGTCTTTGGTTCCGTTTGATATACACACTCGTAAAAAGATATGGGCTGGTAGCCCATGCTATGGAGAACTTCACGAATGAACGAACGGCAGATCCACCACCGTCCCCTTCCGAACCTTTCCCTCCGCCGGAATGTTCACCACAGTCTTCGCCGCATAAAACGGCTTCTTCAAGTACCCCAGACAAATCGCGACATTCGATAACACCGGCGACAGCGTGCTGCTCATCACTCCGCCGATCTCATTCGAGGCATCATCGAGAATCTTCGTCCCCGCGATCGGCAGGGCATCGGATTCCATGCGGATGCCGACCAACTGTTTGGCGACCTGCTGGCGGGCATACATGCGGGCGACAATCTCCTGACCCAGATAACAACCCTTGGTGACGCTCACCGCCCGATTGAATTGCCCCGTCTCGGCGGGCAGTATCGTATCGTCGAAATCGATCCCGAAGATCGGTCGACCCGCTTCGATGCGCGAAGCGTTGTACGCCGCCCAGCCCACCGGACGTAACAACCTCTTGCCGAGTTCCGACGGTGTGCCGAAATTCGATAGGAGATTCATCCACACCGTGCGGGCCGAATCCGTCGGCACGATCAACACATACCCCGTCTGGCCGGTGCGATCATCGCGATAGACGATCGCGTCGATGCCGAACAGCTTGATCGACGCGGACGAAAGCGGATCGAGCGTCGGCAGCGGCACACCCATCGCCGCGCTCAACACCTCGCGCGAACCCGGACCGTGCAGCGCGATCTGATGCAACGCCTCGGTGCGGTCAATCACCTTCACCTGCTCGGCGAACAGATATTTGTCGAACATCCCCCGCACCTGCGCCACCAGCCGCCCGTCCATCTCCAGCAGCGTGCGATCGCCCTGTTCCAGCACGTTCAAATCCGTGACGATGCGCCCCTTGGTGTTCAGATAAAACGCGTACACTCCCAACCCCGCCGCCATGTCGGTTTTGGTTTCCTTGTTCCAGGTCTGGTTGGTCAGCAGGTTATTCAGAAACGGCGATCGGTCCCTGCCGGTCAGCTCCAGAATTCCGCGCTGCGGCAGATCCATCATCCCGCAACCCTTGTGCAGGGCGGCGTATTCCGCCTGCGGCTCGCCGAACGTGCTGACGATCTCCACCTCCGCATACGGCTGGAATTCAGCCTCGGCTTGGGCGTGCAGCGAACGAAGCGGATTGGGCAACGGCGTGGGCATCTGCGCATTATAGCGGAAACCCAACTGTAGTTTGCATCCCCGATGCGATACCGTAGCGGCGATGCGGATCGTGCATGTGACGGACACTTTTTTGCCGAAGATCGGCGGCGCGGAAATCGCCATTGATCAATTGGTACGCGCGATGAACGCCGCCGGTGAGCAATGCACGGTGCTGGCCCAGTCGCCGCGCGGGATGAGCGGAAAAATCGAAACGCCCTATCCGCTGATGCGCTTCCCGAATCCCCGATCCAGCCTATGGGCCGGGTGGTGGATCGAGCAGCATCTGAAGCGCATGGAAAAACGTCACGGCGCCGCCGACCTCTTTATCGGCCATCACGCCTTCCCGCCCGGCTACGCCTGCGTGAAGTACGCTGCCGCGCGCGGCGTGCCGAGCATCGTCTATCCGCGGGGTGGCGATATCTACGAAGTGTCGCGTTTCCGCCGCAAGAGACTGGCGTGGGGCAAGCTGACCTGGGCGCTCACCTACGCCTCGGCCATCGTGTGTGCCAGCGCCCCCATGGAGCAGATCGTGCGCGAGATCATCGGCGACCGCGCCGCCGAGGGACGGCTCGAACGCATTCCCAACGGGGTCAACACCGCCGACCTGATGGCCGATGCCTCCACCTCCCGATTCGCGGGGGATGCGCAATTTCAAGTGCCGTTCATTTTAGGGCTGGGCCGCCTCATCCACCGCAAGGGATTCCATCTGCTGATCGAGGCGTTCGGTTCCCTCCCCGCTTCCGAATGGAAGCTCGTCATCGCCGGGGAAGGCCGCGAGCTGGACCGTTTAAAAAAGTTGGCGGATCCCCTGGGCGACCGCATTCTTTTCACCGGTCTGGTGAAGGGCGTTGACAAGCGATGGCTTCTGCAGCATTGCCGCTTCATGGCCGCCCCTTCACTCGAGGAAAGTTTCGGCAACGTCGCCCTAGAGTCGATGGCCTGTGGCAAACCCGTCATCGCCTCGCGCGCCAGCGGTTTCGCCGAGATCGTCCGCGAGGAGGAGAATGGCCGCCTGGTGAATGTCGGCGATGTCGCCGCGCTGCGGGACACGATCCAATCCATGTGCAAGATCGATCTGACCGCGCAATCCCTCGCCGCCCATCGAACGGCGGAAGAATTTTCCTGGGCGGCGGTGACGGTGAAATACCGGAACCTGATTCACCGGCTGTTGAGCCGGTAGACGTGTGGAGCGAAGAGCGGGGGCGAGCGGGAAACCAGAAACTCGAAAGTGGG
>JANXVV010000401.1 GCA_025351525.1 Humisphaera sp.
TGGAAGTCGAGCAGAGGGCGCTCGGCGTGCTCGACGACGCCGGTGCCGGTTTTATGAAGGGTGGTCTCGGTTTCGACTTTTTCCGCTCGGGCGAAAGCCGGGAGGCTCAACCCGATGAGCAGGGCAAGGGCCAGGGCGGATCGTTTTAAAAATTCTCGCATGTCGTTCAACCTCTTGTCGTAGCGCGGGCTACCAGCCCATGTTTTCACTTCAATTCATGGGCTGGTAGCCCATGCCACGGAAGACGCCGTGCGGGCTGTTCACCCGCGCGGTGCCGATGCTTGCTAATCAGAACTGATTGAACTTACCGACGAGCTGGAAGCAGATGACCAGCGCGAAGAAGGTGAAACCTTCGATCAGCGCGGCGGCGATGATCATGTTCGTGCCGATGCGACCGCCGGCCTCGGGCTGACGGGCGATGCCTTCCATCGCTGCGCCGGCAAGGTGACCGATGCCGCGGGCGGCACCCATGACGATCAATCCGGATCCGATGGCGACACCCAGAATGCCCAGGCCGCCGTTACCGATCAAAGGCGCAGTTTGCGCGAGAAGAGTGGACAACATACAAAACTCCTTCCAGGCTTTCACCCGGAAACTGTGCGAGGCGATCGGCGGATAAGAGGTGCCGAATCACATCGCGGATGAATAGGGTGCCGAACTTAAAAAAATAACCCAGGCGTCGGCTGCTCTTGGGCGAGGTCTTTATATAGGCCAGCGCTTACGCCGGTAAAATTTCACCGGCGTAAACGCCGCGCTATATGTTTTAATGTTCCGGTGCCACGGCGCTGGCGATAAACAAGGTTGTTAAGAACGTAAAGATATAAGCCTGGAGGAACGAGACGAATAATTCCAACATGCGGATCATCAGGCTGAGAATCGTCACCGGGATGGCGACGCCAATCTGACCCAGCACGGTCGGCATGAGGACGATCAGCCCCGCCAGCACCGCCAGCACGATGTGGCCGGCGATCATGTTGGCGAACAGACGAATCGACAGGGAGAACGGTTTAATCACCGCGCCGACCAATTCCAAAACCAGCAGCATGAACCATACGGGAAGGTCGGCCAACCATCCGATCTGCGAGGCGCCGGGTGCGGGTTTGAATGGATGCGGGGCGAAGTTCCACAAGTACAGCGGAAGCGCGAGTGCCGCCGCCGAACCGACCGGCTTGCCGCCTTGCGCACTTTCGTAGTCGAGAACGCCCGTGGGCGGATGCTTCAGGTGTTCATCGTCCTTGTAGTGATGCGTGGGATCGAAGGCGGCGCGAAAATCATTGGGAACATCCGCCGCCAATCCTTCGCCGCGCATGTGGGGAAGATCGTGGGCGGCCTCGTGATCTTTGGTGCCGTTGGCCGAGTGTTCTTCGTGGTGGGGATGATGCCCGTAGCTGCCGTCGCGCAAGGACCTGAACACCTGAAAGATACCGCTGCCGTGGATGAACAGGAAGGTGAAGATCGCCAGTGCCCCGGTGGTGCTGGCAGTGCCGGTGGCGGTGCCGCCGAGATGTTCCACATGACCCCAGGTCAGGAGGCTGATGATTTCGGCGATCGGAATGAAACCCAGAAGATTGCAGAACAGGATGAAGAAAAAGAGCGTCCACAGGAACGGCACGAAGCGATCGGTGTGTTCTTTTAATGCCGGGCGGATCACTTCAACGCGGAGAAATTCGAGGATGCTCTCAAAGAAATTTTTCGAGCCGGTGGGGGCGCTCGGGTCGGCGTTTCTGAACAGCCGGGGAAAAATCCACAGCATCAACACACCGGCGACGGTCGCCATGATCATCTGGTTGGTGAAAGGGCTCGGCCCATGATGATTGGGCAATAAAAGCAATTCGTGCGGTAGAACGTGTTCCAGAGGATTGGGGGCTTCGGCCAGAAGTGTCAGCATCGCGGTTCTCTCTGCGGGTTCCGAACTAAAAAAACAGGGGCGAGACGCCCATGCCACCAAATATTCACGGCCGTTTCACAGCGGCGCTTCTCACCAACCGGGTCATCGCCAGCACCAGAACGATGAGTGAAATCCAATAAAACGCAAGCAGCAGAAACAAAAACATCTGCCTGTAGGCGACCAGCTTTCCCATCCACACGACCGCTGCCAGAAGCAGCGTCAGAAACATGTGGACGACGGTCCCGGCCAACCCGGCCTGCGACACCGTTGCCGGTTCAGACTTGCGAAACAACACCGCCGGCAACAGTGCCAGGTCGCCGGAGATCACGCAAATCACCGCCGCCGCGATCAACTCCCGCACATGCGGTTGCAATCCCATGGCCGTCGAAACCCCCCAGCAACCTCCGACGATCACTAACAAAACCATCGGGATGAACAGCAGGGTTTTCAAGTTTGTCAGTTGTCCGTTGTCAGCGGTCCGTTGTCCGTTGTTAAGAGAAATGCCGGATGTGCATTTTTCTTCACATCGGACAACGGACCGCTGACCACGGACCTCCTCAATCCTTATTAATTCTCATCCCGTCGCGGATCAACAGATACATGCCGGAGGCCAAGCCGATGATGACGCCCACCAGAACGCCCCAGGGCTTCCAGTGAAACCGATTATCGAGCCAAGTGCCGACGACCAAGCCCAGGATCGCGCCGGCACAGATCTGAAATCCGTACCCAACAAATTGACCGAGGTTGGTGTCGTCCTTCTTAGTGACCGCAGGCTCCTGTCCGCCGTGACTTCGTGACTTTTTGCACGAACTATCGTCAAGATCAACCGGCCTTTGTCAAGATAAAGACGCTGTCCGATCAGCGAGCGCGGTAGAGTAGAGGGATCGTCCATTTCGGTCAAGGCGGCTCGATTACATTTGTCAGAGCAGTTCAAAAAATGTGCTTCTTCCCGAGTTTTCGGCGGATGACTTGAAACTGCCCGACGTGCATCGTCATGTGATTGGGAATGGCCAACACGAGTTCGCCGATCGTTTCCACCCAGCCCTTGAATTGCGCTGGGCCGGGCTTGGCCAGATCGGCTTCGGTCAAACCTTTGACCCACCCCACGAGTGCGGCGTGGGCCTTGCCGAGCAGCGCAAGCCCTTCGTCCTTCTTGAAAAATTGCGACGCAACATCGCTGGACGCGCCTTCTTTGCCGTAGGTTTTCTCGGCGTCCGCGGGCAGTTCGATTTTGGTCTGCGGGGCATAAAGGCCGCACAGCATCGCTTCAAAAACCACCAGATGCCCGACCTGCCAGGCCGCATGATTGGCGGCGGGCACGGGGCGAACCAGCATGTCGGCGTCGGAAAAATCGGCCAAGTGCGTCTTGAGCATTTCAAAAGTGCCGGCAAGACTGTTGGCCATGAGATCTAGTTGAGCCATGAAATTTCTCCTTGGGAAAAGAAGAGGAGTATGACTTTAAACCTTTGAGAATCCAGTGGCTGATTTGAGGATTGCCAATCGCGACGTTCCGGAGTGGGACATACCGAGAGCGTTTGAATTTTTTAGCGGCTGTGCCGAAGGCACGCGTTTTTTTTCGCTTCGTAAGTCGAAAAACGCATGCCTTCGGCACAGCCGCTAAACAATGTCTAAGCCAAAACTCGAATTGCAAGTGGCGGCGAAT
>JANXVV010000423.1 GCA_025351525.1 Humisphaera sp.
AATGCATGGGCGAGACGCCCATGCCACCTTATTCAAAGCACCCAACTTCTTTCACTGGCAACTACTTATGCACCGTCTCTGGGAAATTCTGTTGGGGTTGGACAAGGGCATTCTTGGCCGTGAGGGGGAACTGCATTGGCATTTCAATCCGCACTGGCCGCTGCAGCGGATGATTGGAGCGGCGTCGTGGAACCTTCTGCTGGGGGTGGCGATCGCCGTGCTGGTCTACCAGGTTTATCGGCGGGAAGGGCGGTCTCGCCAGGCCAGGATTTTGCTCGGTGGGCTTCGGGGCATGTTGTTGGGATTCATTCTTGCGTTGCTCAATCGTCCGGTTATCACGCTGGAAGAAAGCATCAATGAGCCATCAATTCTCGCGATGGTGGTGGATGATACGATCAGCATGCAGGTGAAGGACGCCGCCGAAAATGGATCACCGCCGATGTCGCGCCTGGAGGCGATCGGATCGCTGCTGACCGGTGCCGATGCGTCATTGCTCCGGGAACTGGCAAAAACACACGTCGTGAAATTTTACCGGTTCACCTCCGCCGACGGCAACGCAGCCGAGCCAATCGCATCGCTGGATTGGAAGGACGACACCAAAAAATCCGCAAAGGATCGCGATGCGTCTCTTGCGACGGCGATCGCGCCGGCGATCGATGCGATCGGTAAACTCAAACCGCTCGGCAACCGCACGCAGGTGGTCGGCAGTGTTCGCTCGGTACTCGAAAACCTGCAGGGCCAGCGCGTTGCCGGGGTGGTGGTATTGACCGATGGGCGCGACACCCCCGCCGAAAATCTCGCCGATGCCGTCGCGGCGGTGAAGAATTTCGGAGTGAAGGTCTACCCCATTCCCGTCGGTTCCGACAAGGCTCCGCAGAACATCGATGTGCGCGCGATCAACGTTCAGGATAGCGCGTTCAAAGGGGATGTCGTCAACGTCAAGGCCATCGTTCACGGCACCGGATATGAACAAGGCCATGCGGTTCATCTCGTTTTGTTGAACGGAAAAACCAAGGTGGCTTTGCGCGGCGCGGACGGTCAGTCGGTGGAGAAGACGATCGCGCTGGATGGCGACAAGCCGCAGAATGTGGAGTTGCAGTTCAAGGCGGATCAGGTCGGCATGTTGGATGTGATGGTCGAAGCCACGCCGCAGGAAGGGGAGATCAGCGAGGCCGACAACCGCCGCACCAGCCCGATGGAAGTGATGGATGCGAAAATCAACGTGCTTTATGTCGAGGGATACCCGCGTTGGGAATACCGGTACATCAAAAATGAGATGCTGCGCGAGCCGACGATCAATCTCAGTTGTTATCTCCAGTCCGCCGACAGCGGTTTCACGCAGGAACATAGCCGTATCGATAATTCCGTGGGTCTGAAATATTTCCCCTACTACAAGTTTCCCGAATCGCCCGAACAGCTTCAGGAAGCGGATGTGGTGCTGTTCGGCGATGTCGATCCCCAGCGAATGAGCGATTCGCAATTGCAGATGATCCGCACCTTCGTCGAGGAATACGGCGGGGGTTTCGGCATGATCGCCGGGACGCGCTGGTCGCCGCTCGCGTATCGCAACACCCCGATTCAGGATCTGCTGCCGGTGACGATCGCCAACGTGCAGGCGGGGCCGCCCGGCGCGATCTCCAGCGGTTTTCGACCGGTGGTAACGAAAGAAGGCGAGGAGTCTTCGATCTTCCGCTTCTTCGGGGATCGTCAGAAAAATGATCAGTACATGAGGGAGAGAATCCCGCCGATTTTCTGGTATTGCCGAGGTGTTTCCCCCAAGCCGGGTTTGGGTGAGGTGTACTCCGAGCATCCGACCGACACGATGGCCGATGGGCGCAAGGCACCGATTCTCGTGGTCGGTCATTTCGGGGCCGGCCGCACCCTTTTTTCAGCAACCGATGATTCATGGCGGTGGCGCTTCTACACCGGTGAATCGGTCTTCGACACCTACTGGGTTCAACAGCTTCGCTATCTGGCCCGCAGCAAAAAGCTCGGTTCGCGCGGGATGACCTTCACATCCCTCCGCGATTCCTATGAAGTCGGCGATCAGATTCGATTGAGCCTTCACATCCTCAATCGCAAACTGCTCCAGTTGCTTCCCGAGGAGCTGGCCGTCGAAATCAACGATGGCAACGGTCAGATCATCCGTCGTGAAACGTTGGTGAAGCAGGAAGGGCAGGGCGACACGTACATTGCCCAGTTCTCCGCCGAGCGAATCGGTTCCTTCACCGCCAGGTTGCCGCCGATCACCGCCGAGGCCCGCGAATTGAACGTGCGTCTGGATGTGACGGTGCCCGCCAAGGAATTGGAGCAGCCGCAGGTCGACCGGACCTTGCTCAGCCGATTGGCTTCGGAAACCAATGCTTTACTCCCCGACCGGACGGAACCTAAACTGATCGAGATGTCGACGGCTCGGGTCGACCTGCTGAAAATCCCAACCGCCGCCCGGAATATCCCGCTGTTTTCGGATATGCCGCTGTGGGATGCTCCGCTGGCTCTGGCTTTATTTATGCTACTAATCACTGCGGAGTGGGTATTACGTAAAGTGTTCGGAATGCTTTAAAGTGCCGATCGACCGATGATGAAAGCAGTTGACAATCACGCCGGGATCGAAGCCGCAGGCGACGACCCGGATTCCGCGTCCGGAATTCTGCGATGAAAACAGTGAGGTTCCCATGCCCCCGACAGTCCTCATCAATTCGCTTCAAACCGTTCGCCGCAAGGTGAAATTTCTCAGTGTGGCGTTCGGTGTCGGCATCGTCATCGCCTGCGCGGTCGGCATGCTCGTCGCCACAGTCTTTCTAGACTGGCTCTTCGATCTCCCCACCGTCCCCCGACTCGTGTTCATCCTGGCCTCTCTCGCCGGAATCGGTTGGGCCACCTTCCGCTGGATCGTCACCCCGGCCCTCGCCAAGCTCAGTCTAAGCGACATGGCCGGTCGATTGGAAAATGCGTTTCCCGCTTTCAGCGATCGCCTGCGCAGCACGGTGAATTTCGTCGGTGGAACGGATGTCTCCGGTTCCGGGGCGATGAAAGACCGCGTCATTTCCGAAGCGACGCAGATGGCCGCCCACGTCGACCTGAACACGGCCGTCATCGTCAAGCCCGTCATTTGGTCGATGGCCGGCGGGCTCGGGGCGATGCTGCTGATGGCTCTGCTCGGGATCCTCGTCGGTAAAAATTATCTCAACCCGGCGATCACCCGCCTATTAAATCCGTTCAGCGATCGACCCTGGCCGAAGCGCGTGCAGATTGACGCCGCCGCGCTTCCGCGTCGAGTGCCGGTTGGGGCGAAGTTGAATGTGACGATGAAGCTGAGCAAAGGCGATAAGCCCTCCGCGAGCGCAATCGTCTACTATCAATACGACAACGGCCCGGAGCAGATGCTGAAGATGTCGCGTGACCGGGACGGCACCTTTGTCGCATCCCTGGATGCCAAAGGCGGCGAGCTTAAAACGCGCATCAAGAGCGGCGACGATGAGACCAAACCGGTGGCCGTTGTGGTCGTTCCGCGACTCGCGATTCAAAGCGTGGCTCTCGCGGTGCAACCCCCGAAGTACACGGCCATCGATTCCTATCCCATCGACTTGAGCAGTCGCCCGGGAATGGTGACTTTCGGTTCAGACCTCAAACTGACCGTGTCATTTAATAAGCCGCTCGACCCAGATAAAACCGTCGCACTCGAATCGCTTCGCTCCGATGTCGCGCTGCCGAATCTGGATTGGAATCGCGGCGATGTCAATCATCCGCTGGCCGCCTGGAATGCACGGCAATCCCTCCGCTTCCGCATTCACGCCACCGATACGGACGGCTTCACCAACAGCGCGATTGAGGAATATGAGGTGCTGGTTATTCCCGATCAACCCCCGCGCGTGGTCATCGAGAAGCCGACCGAAAAATTGTACATGACCCCCGAGGCGACGGTGCGGATGCAGATTCGGGCGGAGGATGATTTTGACATCAGGTCGATGAAGCTCCTCGTCGATCGCGTCCGCCGGGCGGATCAATCGACGACGCAGCCTTCCGGCGATCATTGGGAAATCGATCTGGCGAACTGGCAGAAGATCGACCGGACGTCGGAGTTTCAACCGTTTCGGTTGAGCTACGACTGGGAACTGCCGAAGCTCGCCAAGGCCAATCTGCAACCGGGGGATGGCTTGGAATATGTGGTGCAGGTGCGCGATAATTTTGAATTGGACGGGCAAACCCATGCGCCGGTGAGCAGCCGCAAGATGGAACTGGCGATCATCAGTCAGAAGGATTTGGAGAACGCGGTCATCGATAAGCTGCGGCAGGTTTCCGAGGAAGTGTCGCAGGTTCAAAACGCCCAGAAAAACACGCGGGAAGCAACCCGGCAACTTCAGCAGGATACGAAGGACAAGCCCGCCTTCAGCAAAGCCGATCGCGAGGTTACCGACAAGAAGATCAACGAGCAAAGCACGCTGGCCTCCCAGACGCGCACGATCGCGCAGCGGGTGGCGCAGATGAAGGAGTCGTTGGCGGATAACAAATCGCCGAACCAGGAATTGAAGGATCTGACGGGCGATGTGAAGGACAATCTGGAGCGCGCCGCCGAGCAACCGATGAAGGAGGCGACGAATAAGCTGGGGGAGGCGAATCGTCAGCAGGCCGACCCGAAGGCTTCATCGGCGGATCAGGAAAAAGGTGCGGAGAAGCGGAATGAGGCACTTTCGAAGGCGCAGGACAATCAGCAGAAATCGTCCGAGCAGTTGCAGCAGGCGCTGGACCGGATGAAGAACATCGGCACGTTGCAGAAGGCGATCGAATCGGTGCAGAAGCTGCTGGAAGAGCAGCAGAAGGTGTCTTCCCAGACGGCGAAAATCGGCAAGGATAATTTGGGGAAGAAGCCGGAAGAGATGAGCAAGGAATCGCGGGAAGCCCAGGAGAAGAACGCGAAGGAACAGGCCGAGCTGGCGAAAGAAACACAAAAGGCCACGGAGGATTTACAAAAAACCGCCGAGCAGATGGCCAAGAGCGATCAGGCGGCGGCCGAGGCGATGAAGCAGGCGGCGCAGACATCGCAGCAGCAGGCCGTCCCGCAAAAGCAGCAGGAAGCGGCTGATAAAGCCCAGCAGAATCAGCAGGCCCAGGCCCAGAACAATCAGAAGCAGGCCGAACTCGGCTTGCAAATGATGTTGGATACGCTGCGCGAAGCCGAACGGCGCAAACTGGAAAAACTCGCCAAGCAGTTGGATGATGCGATCAAGGCGGTCGAGAATCTGCTTCGCCAGCAGGCCGGTCACAACATCAACAACCTGATGAATCAGGGTGGGGACAAAACAAAACTGGTGACGGACGACCTGCTGCAGAAATCGCGGCTCGTGCGCGATCACCTTCCGCCGCTGCCTGCGGTGCCGCAACTGACGGGTTTGCAGGAACAGACCGAGCGCAATACCAGCGACGTGCTGAAGACGCTCGGTGAGTTGCCCGGCGGCGCTGAGGCGAGTGCCAGTCTGAATCGGGCGTCGACGAAAATGGGGTACGCCATCGTCTCATTGCGGGACAAAAAGCTGGTGGAAGCCTACGACCCGCCGCAGACCGAAGCTCTGTCGGCGATCGAGGCGGCGCTGGCGAAACTGCAGGAGCAGAAGCAGCAGACGCAGGCAAAACTGAATCAACAGCAGAAGGAAAAAATTCGCGAGGCCTACGTCAAGATTCGCGATGAGCAGATCAAGGTGAGCGCGAGGACGGTGAAGGTCGATGGGGCGAAGCAACCCGATGGCACGATGAAGCACGCCGAGCAGATCGAGCTGGGCAAGTTGCCGGGTGAGCAGGGCAGGCTGGCGGATCGCGTCAAAAAAATCGGTGAGGATCTGGCCGGGATCAGCGTGATTTATCAGTGGGCCAACACCGACATTGCCCGGTCGATGATCGAAGTGAAGGATGATCTGGCCAAGCCCGACACGGGGGTCGCGACGCAGACGGAGCAGGCCCGCGTGACGGAACAGTTGACGGCGATGATCGACAATCTGACGATGAAACCGCCGGACAAATCGAAGTTCGACGAGAAGGGTGATGGCAAAGGCGCCGGTAAAGGGCAGGGCGAAAAGCCGAAGCCCAAGCTGCCGACCGAGGCCGAGCTTCGGCTGCTGAAGGATTTGCAGCTTGCGTTGAATAAGGCGACGACGAAGATCGAAGCGCAGCCGGTGAAGGAAAAAAGCAAGCTGGCGTCTCTCGGTGGACGGCAGGGCGAAATGCGCGATTTGCTCGACAAGCTGCTAAAAGGCTCGGGCGGCAAAGGCCTACCTCAGAAGCCCGATAAGGCGGATCAGTTGCCCGAGGAAGCCGGGAACGAACAGATCGAAGATCAGGAGTTGGAGAAGAATCTCCTGCAGGACAAGCCGATCGAGGATAAAAGCGAAAAAGATATTGGGCTGGTCGGCGATCGCATGGCCCGCTCGCAGCAGCGATTGCAAGAGAATTATGATCCCGGCAAAACGACACAGAAAATCCAGGAGCGGATCGTCAGGAACATGGACGATCTGATTGCCATGGCCAGGCAACAGCAACAGCAGACGTCGCAAAGCAAGAAGCCGGGCGAGCCTCAACAGGGGCCACCGAAGCCGGGCGAAGGCGAGGCGCAGGCGAATAATCAGGGTGAGGGCCAACAGCCCGGCGACCCGCAACCGAAGCCCGGAAATGAAGCGGCGAAAAGCGATACCGCCACCGCCGCCAATGAAAACAACGCGCAGCTCGGCAACCTGAAGGAGACCGCCGAGCAGTGGGGCCAGGTCAGCCCGCGACTGCACGATGCGGTGTTGGAAGGTGCCGGTGAAAAGGTGCCGGAGAAATACCGGAAGATGGTGCAGGATTACTATCGATCGCTGGCCACCAAAGCGACGGAGCGGAAATGAAGACATCCCTGAAAAAAACCGGGCCGCGTCGATCAGGTCTCTTGCGAATCCCGGTGTTGCTGGCGGCGCTAGCACTGTCGGTCCATGGCGAAGACAAACCGGCGACGCCTCCGGTGGTTGCCGTCAAGCCCAATCAGGTGCGCGGCGACGAGATCACGGACAAGCAGAAACTCGCCGTCGCCAAGGGCCTTGAATGGTTGGCCCGTTCCCAGCAGCCCGATGGCAGCTATAGCAAAGGGGCCAGCGGGGCGGGAATCACCGGGCTGGCGGGTCTGGCGTTCATGTCCGCCGGCAATCTACCGGGTCGCGGGAAGTATGGTGAGAACGTCGTGAAGTGCGTCAAGTTCGTGCTCGATTCGACGCAGGAATCCGGACTCATTTCCTCGGATCAAATGCACGGCCCCATGTACGGTCACGGTTTCGCCACGCTTTTTCTGGGCGAAGTCTACGGCATGACCGGCGATGACAAGGTCAGGGAAAAACTTCAGATGGCCGTGCGGTTGATCGAGCGCACGCAGAATAAGGAAGGGGGATGGCGATACCAACCCGTTCCCTACGACGCGGACATATCGGTGACCATCTGCGAGATCATGGCGCTTCGGGCCGCGCGAGATGCCGGCTTGAAGGTCGAAAAAGATGTGATCGACAACGCCGTCAAATACGTGAGGCGATGCAAGAATGCGGATGGCGGTTACAGCTACGTCGCCAATCAGGGCAGCGGAAGTGGTTTCGCCCGGAGCGCCGCCGGGGTCGCCTCTCTTTATTACGCCGGAATTTTTGAAGGCGATGATCTGAAGGACGGCCTCAATTATCTGAAGCAGTACGTGCCCGGAAAAGGCTCGAGCCCCGAGATGGAAGGGCATTACTACTACGGCAACTATTATGCGGTTCAGGCGATGTTTCTGGCCGGCGGCGATTACTGGGCCGAATGGTATCCGGCGATTCGCGACCAGCTCATCGCCCGGCAAAGCCCCACCGGCAGTTGGTCCGGCGACGTGAGCGATGACTACTCAACCTCACTGGCGTTAATTATCCTGCAAATGCCGAATCGCTACCTGCCGGTATTCAACGGCAAAGGACCGGGGAGTTAAATGATGACGGACATCTTAGACACAGCAAATAGCCTATCTTGGCTGAGCCGTTACCGAAGCCGGGGGAACCGCGAAGTCGCGAAGGCACTAGGGCAAACGCGAAGTAATCAAAAAAGAAATTTCCTTCGCGTTCAACTTCGCGCCTTCGCGACTTCGCGGTTCCCCCGCTTGCGATTGCTGCCGGGCTTGCAAGGGTTCTTTGGACTGTTCCACCGACAGACCTTGAAATTCAGCATCGTCCTTTCTATCGCACTATTTTTTTCGATGGCGGTTCGCGCCGACGAACCGTGGATTTTGACGAAATCCGATTTTCACCGCTCCACCGTGGGAATTGATTCGCTGGACGAGCGGGAGTTGATTGCGTCCCCGGCCGGTGACACCCGATTGTCAATTCCGCTCGAAGAAATAGTGCGCCTCAATCGTGCCGCCGTCAGCACGGCCAATCCTCCTAAGCTCATTGTTTTTCTGCATGGCGGCGACCTTCTCGGAGGCACACCGGGCGACCTGAAGGATGAATGGCTCGCATGGAACTGCCCCGTCATCGGCGACATCCAATTGCCGTTGTCCAGGCTTCGCGCCATCTCCCGGTCTGCATCGCCGATCGGGCTCGACGCGGATCGAAAAGAAGATCAGGTCATGCTGTCCAATCGCGATGTCGTCCGGGGCGTGGTCGCCGGTGTCGAGGACGGAAAGGTGTTGATCCAGAACGGCAGCGACACTGTGCCGATCCCCATCGCCTCCACCGATTCCATTTTATTTGCTACCACTGCAAGCAAAACTGCGGTGTCGACGCGCGCTTGGCGAATCCGGTTTATCGATCTTTCCGTTCTGACCGTTCCCTCACTGAACATTCGCAACGGCACCTTAAGCTTCCCCCTGTTTCAGCAAAAAGGGACGGCTCAAACGACCGTCTTGCATCACGCGCAGCTTTCGAGCGTCAGCAGCATCGAGCAGGTGAATGGGCCGGTGAGTTGGCTTTCCGATCGGCAGCCGCGCGTCAACGAGCAGGTGCCGTTCAGTTCTGAAACGACCTTGCCGGCTCGCATGGATTTGAACGTGTTCGGCAAGCCGTTGCGCGTCGGAGCGCAGACGTTTGAAAAAGGGATCGGCGTTCATGCCAACTCGGTGTTGACCTTTCCGCTGGATGTATCGTACAAGGTGTTCCGGACCATGTACGCCATCGATACCACCGGCGATGTCAGTCGGGCGGCAGTCGACGTGAGAATTCGGTTGGATGGAAAAATCGTCCACGAGGCAAATAATTTCCGCGCGTTCAAAGTATCGCCGACGATTACGATCGAACTGGCCGGCGCGAAAGAGCTGACGCTCGAAGTGGTGGCCGCCGGCCCGACCGATACGCAGGACCGTCTCGATTGGATCGAGCCCGCCTTGGTCCGCACGGTTGAAGTTCGAGCAAGATTGGAACCCGGCACACCTGCAACCGCGCCATCCGTTACAGATGGTGCCGGCGGCAAGCCGTGAAAGTGCGACCGCCGGACAAGGATAATGCCGCTAGGAATTTTTAGAGGTATGATAGGACACGAGCCAAAACTTTGGGAAATTTCCGGAATCGATCGATCTATGCGAATGAACCTAGCGTCTAAATTCCTTGCGTCAGTCTGTTTCATTTCGGCAACGGCATTCGCGCCCATCCTGCACGCGCAACCGCTCATTCCGCCCACGGGCGAAGTCGCGCAGAACAAGCAGCTTCGCATTCAAATCGACCGGGCGAAGATCCGGGCATTCGAACCGGTTTATCTTTGTCTGACGGCCGAGCAGTTTTCGCCGGGGGCTGAGGCTGAAATTCAAATCAGTCATCAGGCGGACGTGTGGCAACCCATCGTGCTTCCCGCCAAGGATTGGGTTAAAACCCAACTTACCGGTCCAGTCGTCATCCTGCGGCGAGGAATCATCCTGCAGGCCACCGAAAAAAACGGAATCCGCTCGTTTTTGTTTAACACGGCGGGCGATTACAAGTTGCGCGTCAAAATCGGTCCCGACAGCACGACGCTCAATCTGACCGTCACTCCCCCCGAAGCGGGCGAAGAGGCTTCCTGGAACACCCTCGGCGATCGAATCGAGGACGTGCTGGAAAACAGCTTCCCCAATCCGCCCGAGCAGGGGACCAAAGACGCCTGCGCCAGAATCATCCGAAAATATCCCAAGACGCTTTGCGCGTCATACTGTCAATCCTACCTGAGCATTTCCCAGTTCAAAGCCCTCTTCGAAAAGAACAGCCGGGGCGGGGGCAAAGCGGTTTATGCGCAGGTCACGGAAGATCTCCAAAAGATTGCCGACTCGTTTCACGAAGGATTTTTTGGTGAACTGACCGCATTTTACGCCGCCTACGCCAAAGGCCTGACCGGCGACTTCCCCGGCATGTTGGCCATCGTCGACGGCATGAAAACCCACATGACTCCCTGGAACGAAGGCGTCATGGAGATGCGGGCCGAGGTCATGTCCCACCTTGCCCCGAAAATGATCCCCGTCGATCCCGGCAAACCGCTTCCCAATTCAGATGCAGCAGTTCCGTCGGCCAAGGATTCGATACTGCAAAAATAGGGGAAGAATTATTTCGTCATGGTATTCCTCCGCTTTCTGTTTTCATTCGCGTTTTCGCGATTTCGTGGTTCATCTGAATTTTCCGTACGGAATCGCGCGAACGCCGATCCAATTTGACTTTGCCAAATCAACTCGCGAGAATCGAGCCCGATGTGGAATCGGTGCGCGACACTCGACTTCCATCGATCTTTCATTCAGGCAGGTTCTGATTCCAAACACCCGGTACGGCACCCTCCCAGGAGAATTCCAATGCAGAACAGCGGCAAGACGACGGTAAATTGGGCGTTGACGATGGCGTGCTGGAGCGCGATCGGATCCGGTTGCCTGTTGAGCGGCGTCGCCTGCAATAAGATGGAAAGCGCTGCCCGGCAGGCGGATCGAACCGTCGAAGAGCAACTGGAAAAAAGTCGGGTCGATCTCGAAACAGGCGGTACAAAGGGAAAAACGGATTCGTTTGCATCTTTGACCAAAGCCGCCGGTGAGGCGGGCGCTTCGTCTTCCGCGAAGGTGCGTGCCAAGAGCGCGTTGGCCCAGGAAGAGTTCAACCGCGCCGCGAGGCAGTTGCCGGTACTAAATGCCCGCACGCTTCAAATCGAGCAGACGCTTTGGGATCTTCGTCAAGCCGGATCGCAGGTCCAAGGCACGCAACATACAGGCGCCGCCTATGCACTACAGGAACCCAAAGAGGCGCTGGCCAAGTTGGAGGAAGACCGGGCGACGATCACCAAGAACGTCGATAAAGCCAAGACCGATGCGCAGACGTTGCAGACCGATCTGGATAAGCGGAAGGCGGAGATCGACGCCCTGACCGCCGACCGCAAAGCCGCGCAGACGGAATCCGATTCGCTGGAAGAGAAATCTTCGGCGGTGAAGGGTGAGGAATCGGTGAAGCTGTTCGGCCAAGCCAGCGAGGCGCGGATCAAGGCCGGCACGCTGGCGGCTCAGATCGAGTCGAAGTCGGCGGCACTGTTGCCGATTCAGAAGCTGGTGGCGATCGCCCGTCAGCAGCAGCAATTCTGGGACAACGCCGCGAAAGATGCGCCGGGTGCCGCTCAGCAGCTCGACGAGCGCAAGGCGCAGTTGGAATCCGGCTGGCAGGACACTTTGGCCCAGGTTCAAGCCACGACCGAGCTTGCGAAGAAGATCGCGGCGAAGATCATCCTGCCGGGCGGTGACGCCGAACATCCGAACGCCGGCGCCAATCTCGTGAAGATGGTGCAGGAGAATGAAAAGCAACGGGGAGAGATCGCCAAGCTGCTGATCGATTCCGCCAAGCACGCCGGTGAAGCCTCGACGGCGGCCAAGCAACTCTACACCGAACTTCAGGCCCGTATCGGTGAAGCCAAAAATCCCGGTGCTCCTGAACTGGTACCGATGAAGGGAATGCTGGGCGTCTACGACGGCATTCAGTATGCGTTGCAGGAAGGCAACGCCCAGAACGCCTTGGCGGACCTCTACGCCGGCCAGGTGGTGGAGATGCAGCATCGGAAGCAAAACCTTGATGCCCTGGGTAAAACGCTGCTGGCAAGCGGTTTGACGCTTCCACCCGAATTTGCGGTGGCCGATGTCGCCAAGGTGATTGAGGATGCGGTCAAAGGGTATAAAGATGCCGAGAAGTCGCTGGAGCCCGTCGCGACCGCCACGCAAAATGGGGACAATCTTCAGATCACCAAAAATGCGGCCCGCGTCGGCCTGCTGCACGCCCATCTCGGTCGGTTTCAACTGACCCGCGACGAAGAAGCCAAAACGGCTTTCAAGCTGGATCAGGTGCAGGCGAAAGAAGCGAATATCGATCTGCCACCGACATTGCGCCAAACTTTGGAATGAGGTGGTATGGGCGTCTCGTCCGTGCATCTGAATTAAGAAAAAAAGCACGGGCGAGACGCCCATGCCACCTGTCAACAGGAATTGGAATGAATTGGAAAGTGTTCCTCGGTGCCGCATTGATGCTGGCGATGAAGGTGGGGGCGGAATCACCGAAATTACTGCCTGCACCACCCGCCAAACCCGGGGCGACCGGTTCCATTCTGGTCGAATATTTCCGCGGCATCGACGGTGGGGCGGTTGAGAATCTAATCACAAATCCTGCCTTCCCACTGCATCCGACAGATAGCGAACTGCTCAAATCGTTCGAGATCGAACAAAACAGTGATGAGCAATATGGCAGCCTGACGCGGGGATACGTCACCGCGCCGGCGACCGGCGATTACACGTTCTGGATCGCCGCCGATGATGCCGGTGAACTCTATCTCAGCGCGGACGAGAATCCCGTCACTCGCCAAAAGATCTGTGCCTGTCCGGGGTATGTGGAACCGCGCATCTGGGATCGCATGCCCGAGCAGAAAAGCCGGCCCATCGCACTGATCGCGAACCATCGCTATTACATTGAGGCCTGGCATAAGGAGGCCGGCGCGCCGGGTCATCTGGCCGTGGGTTGGCAACTTCCGAACGGCAACAGAGAGATGCCGATCCCCGGTTCCCGCCTCGCCCCCGCCGGTGTCGCAAAAGCGGCGGTGCCGATCAAAGTGAATGTCACCTTGAATCCCGCCACGCCCGCCGCCACCACGCCCGGCCAGCACAAATTTCCCGCCGATGCCACCGTCGATCGAAACGGTTTGCAATGGAAAATGTCGTACCTCATTCATCTGCCG
This sequence comes from Humisphaera sp., assembly GCA_025351525.1. Taxonomy (GTDB): domain Bacteria; phylum Planctomycetota; class Phycisphaerae; order Tepidisphaerales; family Tepidisphaeraceae; genus JANXVV01. The sequence goes on from JANXVV010000423.1 coordinate 13,180, forward strand.
AACGACTACAACAAAAGCGCCGATCGCAAGCCGTTGTTCGTGTTTTTATGCGGCAACTCGCATCAGGGGACGGACCTTGGGGGTGTTCTGAACGAGGGGCCGGCTCAATATCTGAACGACATTCCCAAGCTGAAAGAATTCTGGCCGTTCGTCGGCCTGTTCCCGCAACCGCCGGAAAACATGCGATGGGATTCTCCCGGCATGGCCGAGGCGGTGGTGGGGATGATCGATGGGATCGTCAGGAAATACCGCATCGACCCGGACCGCGTGTATCTCTCCGGTCTGAGCATGGGCGGCAAGGGCACCTGGCTGGTGGCCGAGGCCGCACCCGATCGTTTCGCGGCGATCGCGCCGATTTGCGCGGTGTCGGTCAAACCGGATAAAGCCGGCGATTGGCTTCGCAACCTGCCGATGTGGATCATCTGCGGCAGCGATGACGGCGAATTCACCAGCGGCAGCAAGCAGATGGCCCAGAACATCAAAGCCGCCGGTGGAACGCCGGAACTGACGGTCTTTCCCAATGAAGGCCACGGCGTCTGGGGCCGATTTTACCCCGAGCCTAAATTCTACAGTTGGCTTCTAAAGCACAAACGCACTCCCCAACAAGCGACAAAGAGCGCGGCGGCAACGCAACCGGTGAAGTGAGGGACAATCACTCCGCCAAACCCCCGCGCAAAAACTCGAGCGTCATGCCGCCGTAATTTCGTTCGTCGTATTTGTGGAGTGCGGAAAGCTCCAATCGATCCGCCGCATCGTGCCGGAAGATGATCGTCCCTTCCCGTTTGAGATACGGAATGAACCGTCTGGCCAGCTCATTCAGCAGCTCGGGTTTCTCCGTCAAAAAGCGGTAGGGCGGGTCGAGGAATATCAAGTCGGCCGATGGCAGAACGTGATTTTCCGCGAAGTGCTTGAAAAGATCCGTCGCGATCACCGTCGCCGCTTTCTCGATCTTCAACGTCGCCAGATTGCTGCGCAGACCGGTCAGTGCCGAGCGATCCATCTCAAAAAAAACCACCTGCTTCGCGCTGCGGCTCAGACATTCCAACCCCATCGAACCGGTCCCCGCAAAGCAGTCGTACACGGTCGAATCCGCGATCAACGGTGAGAGAATGTCGAACAGCGACTGCTTCACCCGATCGGTGATGGGCCGGGTGATATCGGTCTCGGGTGAGATCAAACGACGCCCTCGAAATTCTCCGGCGATGATCCGCATGCCGTCGATTGAACCGGCAATCGTCATCGCCCGCAACCGAGGCGATGCGTCTGGTCACCATTATTATTTAGCCGGGTCGCCTGCGACCCGGCTAAATAATAGGGTGTGACCGTCTTTTTTGGCGAGCCCCCATTTCCAGCGCCAGAACCGTGTCTGCCACGTGTCAGACGGGCGTTTGCCAAAAAAGACGGCCACACCCAAATAATACGATGCATTCCGAAATAATTGCCGGTTCACATCGGCTTTCGTACAATCCCCGCCTTATGGGCGATTCCCCTTCGACTTGTCTGTGTTCTGAGTGCTCGGGATTGTGCTGCCGTTATTTTGCGCTGCCGATCGACAATCCTGAAGCCGCGCGGGATTACGACAACATCCGCTGGTATCTGCTGCACGAAAACGTGACGATCTTCGTCGAGAAAAGTCAGTGGTACATCGGCATTGCCAATCGCTGCAAGCAGCTTCAAACGGACAATCGCTGCGGCGTCTACGAGACGCGCCCAAAAGTCTGCCGGGGCTATTCCACCGACAACTGCGACTATCACGGCGGTGAATACGAATTCGAAATGCTCTTTACCAGCGCCGAACAATTGGAGCGGTACGCCAAGCAGAAGCTGACCGAGGATCGCGTCGAGAAGCGGAGCAAAGCCCTTCGCAAAGCGCGGCGTAAAACGTCATCGGCCAGACCGAAAGCCAATTTGATGGACCTCGCAGAAAAGCTGAAACGAAAAGTTTCCCGAAGCGAAACGATCCCGATCAACGGAATCGGTCGCCGGGTGAAATTGTCTCTGTTGTGAAGCGGATGGAAGAGAACCGGGCATGGCCGACCGCACCGTCCATTACGAAGCCGCGTTTGAAGCCTTTCTCCGCGACAGGGGCATTCCCTACGTCGCCGTCGACGAAGCCAAAAAGGCGCTCTTCGCCAATGCGAAATTGAAATCCTTCGATTTTGTGGTCTACAGCAAAGGCGGCCCGAATTTGCTGGTCGACGTGAAAGGGCGGTCTTGCCGCAATCGAAGCGCCCGCAGTGGATTTGAGACCTGGACGACGGAGCGCGACGTCTCCGATCTGCTTCAATGGGAACAGGTGTTCGGCGACGGGTTCAAAGCGGTCTTCACTTTTGTCTATTGGATCGAACCGCCGCTGACTCCGGATGCGGGGATGTTTGAATTTCGCGAGAGGTGGTATCTGCTGATGGGGATCGATCTGGCCGAGTATCGCGACCACATGCGACGGCGGTCGGCGAAGTGGGAAACGGTTTCGCTGCCCGCCGAAGATTTTCGCGCGCTTGCCCGCCCGCTTGAAAGCTGGTTATGATGGGCACCATGATCCCGACCTTTACCCGTTTACGAAAACGCTCATTGACGATGTGCCTGGGCCTGATGGTTTTTGCCGCCGGCTTGATGGCTCCGCTGACTGCCCTGGCCGCCGGCGATGATGTGTCGGAAATTGATGCGCGCCTCGAAGGCTATGTGCCCACGGTCATTCTGAAAGATGCCAGCGGCAATGGGCTGACCATTTTCCTGCTCATCGTCTTGCTGGGCATGACCCTGGGCGTCATGCTCATCAATGCGAAACGCTCGCACCTGGATTGAAGATTTAAGATTGAAATTAGTTCAACAATCAGTGACGGCAGTTAATTGTCATCCTGAGCTACTCCGAAGGATGACAAACCGGAGTCTTTTTATTGAACCTCTTAACCCGAAGGAGATTGCGATGAGGTCCATGATCCAACGTCCGACGTTCAAGTCCGCTGCTCTAATCGCGCTGGTCGCGCTAAACGCGCTGCTGGTGGCGGTTCTGGTGCTGCGTCACGCGCCTGAAAATCGCGCGCAGGCCGCCGGGAACATCAATGCCTCGGAGATTCTCGCGGTGCCGGGAAAACTGCCGGGGTTCAGCAATGGTGTGGTGTTTCTGATCGACACGCGAACGAATAATCTGACCGCCGTCAGCTACGACTCGCCCACCCAGCGCCTGCAGGCCATGAGTCCGCTGGACCTTTCCAAGCAGTTGAATGCCGCCCCCCCGGCTCGCGGCAAGTAGACGCGTCCGCATTTTTTCCGTTCGATCGCTTCAATTGATTTTCACGAGGAGACGTCATGGATCGCAAAACTTTCAGCATTGGTACGCTGTCATTGACCGCCGTTATCTTGTTTGTCGCGTGCCTATTTCCGGGCAAGCCGGCGAATGGCGCATTTGCCGTCAAGGATCTGCGCGGTACGCAATTGATCACGGTCGAAAGCCAGACGGGCGGTGACATCCTTTACGTCATCGACCCGCAATCCGCAAAGATTCTGGTGCTTGGATTCAACAACACCACCAAGGATTTGCGCACCGTGGCGGTGGGGGATCTCAATCAGTTTTTCGCCGGGAAATAATCGATGGCTCCGACCCGATCGGGCCTGGTCACCTCAGGTGACCAGGCCGCTGACCTACAGCAGAAAATGTCAATGCGATACGACTGGATGTCTTCCGAGATTCGCGCGGTCTACGATGCGCCGTTGCTGGATCTGGTGTTCCGCGCCGCAGGGGTGCATCGACAATATCACGATTCCACCGAGGTGCAGGTCTGCAAACTGATCTCGATCAAAACCGGCGGCTGCCCGGAAGACTGTGCGTATTGCTCCCAGTCATCCCGCTATCAGACCGAAGTGGAAGCGTCGCCTTTGATGCAGCGGGAAGAGGTGCTGGAAATCGCCCGCCGAGCCAAAGCGGCGGGGGTCACGCGCGTCTGCATGGGGGCCGCGTGGCGCGAAGTGCGCGACAATCGACAGTTCGACCGCGTGCTCGACATGGTGAAAGACGTCACCGAACTAGGCGTTGAAGTCTGCTGCACTCTCGGCATGCTCAGTGACGACCAAGCCCAAAAACTCGATGACGCCGGCCTGTACGCCTACAACCACAATCTGGATACTTCCGAGCGGTTCTACGACACCATCATCTCCACCCGCACGTTTGCCGACCGTTTAAACACGATTGCCAGCGTTCGCAAGACAAATGTGACGGTTTGTGCCGGCGGTATCATCGGCCTCGGGGAGACCGTCGACGACCGCCTTTCGATGCTGCAAACGCTTTCGTCGATGAACCCGCACCCGGAGTCCGTGCCGATCAACGTTCTTTCAAAAGTCGCCGGCACACCGCTGGCGGAGGTGGCGGAGGTGCCGATCTGGGACACCGTGAAAATGATTGCGACCGCCCGCATCCTCATGCCGCGAACCATCGTCCGATTGTCGGCGGGGCGGGCAAAGATGTCGGCTTCAGACCAGGCCCTCTGCTTCATGGCCGGCGCGAATTCCATCTTTTCCAGCGAGAGCAAAGTGATGCTGACCAAAGCGGTTCCGTCGCCGGCTTACGATGAGGATAAAGCGTTGCTCGGCACGCTGGGTTTGAAAATCCGTCCGCCTTTCAAAGAGGCCCGGCAGGATGCGTCACCCATGGAGTTGGCAGCCACGCCATGATCGTCACCATCACCGGTTGGGGACTGGCAACACCGCTCGGCCTGAACGCCCCCGAAACGTGGGAAAATCTGCTGGCGGGGCGGCATATCGTCGATCACGCGCGGGTGCCGATCCATCCGATACCGGGCCGGGCGCGGGTCAGCCAACTCGCCTCGATCGCCGCCCGCGAAGCTATTTCTCAATGTGGTTGGTCGAATGAAATACTCCGCGCCGATCACACCGCCCTCTTGATCGGCACCAGTAAAGGGCCGGTCGAAGAATGGTTGACCCCCTCGCAGGGAAATACCGCGGCAATAGAAGCCGGGACTAACGAATTTGCAGCATACGGCCTTTCACAAATCGCCGCGACACTCGCCGCGGATTTACAGCTTGGATTCGGCCCGAGACTGACTTTATCCGCCGCGTGCGCCAGCGGCCTGCACGCCCTTATTCGAGCCACCCTGATGTTGCAATCCGGCGAGGCGAAACGCGCCCTGGTCGTCGCCGTCGAATCCTCCCTGCATCCTTTATTCATCGGCTGCTTTCAACGGCTCGGCGTGCTGCCCAAACCCGGCGTCGGTTGCAGACCTTTCGATCGACAGCGCGACGGTTTCCTGATGAGCGAATCCGCCGCCGCCATCTGTCTGGAAGCCGTCGATGATCCGATGTCCTGCCCTGCAAAACTTCGCATCGAGCAATTTGCGTTCGGCGGTGCCGCCGGTCATCTGACGGCCGGCGATGCCGATGGGGCGGTCCTACAACATTTACTTCACCGCGTGCTCGACGGTCGACCTCTCGATCTGATTCACGCGCACGGCACCGGCACCCGCGTCAATGATCCCATCGAACTAGCCGCACTCGAAACGGTGCTTGACTGGAGGGCGGCAGTCCCCTTTCGCCGCGGCGGTCGAGGACAACCGCCCTCCAAAATCCATTCTCGAGGTAGACCTGTGCTTGATCGGCCAATCCTCTATTCACACAAAGGCGCGCTCGGTCACAGCCTTGGTGCCGCCGGTCTCGTCGCGATCGTGCTCAATTGCCTCATGCACTCCCACGGCCAGATTCCCCCGAACGTGATGACGACCGACCCGTTGCCCACGAATCAACTCCTCCTTTCAAATGAGGCGATCGCCCACCCGATCCATCGCAGCCTCGTCACCGCCTCGGGGTTCGGCGGGCCAACCGCCGTAGTGAGCCTCGTCACAATTTGATCGAATCAAACCAGTCCGTATGATGCGCCACGGCGGCACGTCCGATAAACCTTTATGACTGAAATTTGGGGAAGGATATGACAAACGATCAATGGTACTATGTACGCAACGGCGAGCGAATCGGTCCCGTGGCGCTCGATGGTCTCCGTGCGATGGCCAGTTCCGGCGCGCTCAAGCCCCAGGATCTGGTCTGGCACGAAAGCATGACCCAGTGGTCTCCCGCCGGAAATATTTCGGATTTGTTCTCCGCACCGAACCAGCCCCCGCAAGCCGCTCCCTATGTCGCCGTCCCGCTGGGGTATGCCGGTCCGGCACCGATCAATTACTACACGCCGCCTCAACAACCCATCGTTTACGCCGGCTTCTGGCTGCGATTCGTCGCCATCATTCTCGACACGATTCTGCTGACGATCGTCAACGGCACCATCGGTTTCATCTTCGGATTCGCCCTAGGGTTCATGATGGCCCGCAGCGGCTCCACGCAGGCTGACATTCGAGCTACCGCCGTAGTGATGGGCAACATTCTCGGCGTCATCCTCGTATGGCTTTACAACGCCTTCATGGAAAGTTCCACCGCCCAGGGTTCGCTCGGCAAGATGGCGCTCGGCCTCAAAGTCACCGACATAACCGGCCAGCGCATTTCCTTCGCCCGAGCCACCGGCCGTCACTTCGGTCAATTCCTTTCCGGATTGATTCTCATGATCGGATTCATCATGGCGGGCTTCACTGAAAAGAAGCAGGCGCTGCATGACTCGATGGCGAATTGTTTGGTGGTGAAGAAGTAGCCCGGTAAAGATTTGGCCAGAGCATTCACAACGCAAACTGAAGGGATGTTGAACACCACCAGTAATAAACGTCAATATTGACTGAACTTAACATAACATACATTATCGGACGTAGTAGGGCGGTCGAGCCCATTTGAATTGTCCTCCGGCCATCCAGATTCAGGTCACTCCTGAAGCTCCCCAGGAATGCGCTGGAGCGGGAACGTCACCTCCAGCCACACGCAATCCGTCAGGGTCTTGATCACCGGGTTCTTCATCACCGCCGGAAGCAGAACCGTGTCGCCCTTCGTGAACGTCGTCGGTTCCTTCATTCCATCCACCTTCACCTGCGCCTCGCCTTCCAGCATGATCCACACGACCGGTTCATCGTAGGGTACCGCTTCTTCCACCCCTTCCGTGAAACGCACTTTTTCAAGTTTAAAATATTCGCACGACACCAGTTGCGAGACCGTCGTAAAAAGACCGGCCACATGGCTACGCGGTTGCTTGGGTTCCGGGGTGCCGCTGAAGTCGATGCACTGCAGCGCTTGATCGACGTGCAGTTTCCGCGCTTGGCCGGTGGAGGGTTCGATGCGGTTGAAATCGAACACGCGGAAGGTCGTGTCGCTGGGGGTTTGCACTTCAGCCACTAAAACGCCTGCGCCGAGTGCGTGTACGGTTCCGCTGGGCAGGTAATGGCAGTGGCCGGGCTTCACCGGGATGCGGACGATGTGGTCCATCACTTGGCCGTTCTCGATCGCCGCCTTGAAAGGTTCGCGGGTGGTGCCGGGGGTCAGGCCTTTGTAGATAGCAGTCCCCGGCTCGTTTTGCAGGATGTACCAAGCCTCGCTTTTAAGGTGCGATTCCGGGTGCGTGTTGGCGTAATCCTGATCGGGATGGACCTGCACCGAGAGATCTTCGCGGGCGTCCAGGAATTTGATGAGGATGGGGAACTGGCCTTGCGATCCGGAGAGCGCTACATCGCCCAGCAGGTCGCGGCCAAACTCCTGCACCGCCCAGTGGAGCGACCGCCCCGCCAACGGCCCATTGGCGATTTCGGCACTCACCCAGTCGGTGGAATCTTCGACCACACCGGGCGGAAAATCGTATAACTCCCAGCTCTCGCCGATCTGTTTTCCGGCGGGCAGAGTTTTTCCAAGGACGGTTTCAATCCGTCG
>JANXVV010000442.1 GCA_025351525.1 Humisphaera sp.
GACATGCCGATGTTGCTGGATTTGACGAGCACATCCCACATCGCCAACTGCGGATAGCCGTTGTGGATATCTGTGATTTTTCGGCCATAGGGTGTGATATAATGTGCACCGTTGGTTTTGAAGATTTCCTCCGGCCGTGTCACATGCCACGCCAGCGCCGGACCGGCGATGAACGGCTTGATGGTCGATCCCGGCTCGTAAGGCGAGACCAGCACGCGGTTCGTTCGCACTTCAGGAGTGCTGTCTTCCAGATTCTGCGGGTTGAACGTCGGATAGTTGGCCAGGGCCAGCACGTCGCCGTTCTTCGGGTCCATGACGACCACTTCACCGGTCTGAGCGCGGAATAACTCGCAGGTGCCGGCCAGTTCCTGCTCGGCCATCATCTGAATGTTAGCGTCGATGGTGAGGATGAGATGGTGGCCGTGCTCGGCGGGGCGGTAGTCATCGGCGTCGACGGCGATGGGGTTTCGCCGGGCGTCTTTGAGCGTGCGCTTGTAACCGTCATGGCCGGCGAGAAGCTTGTCGAATTGAAGCTCGAGCCCGTCCAACCCGTGACCGTCTTTGCCGGCACCGCCCAGCAGATGGGCGCCGATCGATCCCATCGGGTAATAGCGCTGATCGGAAGGTGTGAAACCGATGCCCGGCAGGTTCAATTTTCGGATCGCTGCGACGGTCGTCTCATCCAACTCTTCCTTGATCTTCAGATACCGACTCTCGCTCCTGTCGCTCAACTGCGCGGCGAGTGCGGGCTGGGTCTGGTCGATCAGACTCGCCAATTTGGCAATCGCGCGGAGGTATTCGTTGTAATCTTTGTCATCCGCAGTGTAGTAGTCGGCGAGAAATTTCGGGTCGACGAACAGATCCTGATTCTGCACCGTGCCGGCCATCACCGTGCCGGTGGAATCGAAGATCGTGCCGCGCCGGGCATACAGAATTTCCTGCTGATGTTGTTGGCGCTCGGCAGACTTGAGATTCTTTTCCCGCCCCCAGGTTTGCAGGTACGCAACCCGGCCGGTCATGCCCATGAGCAGTGTGCCCAGCACGATCAAAACCACGGCGGCGCGGCGGACTGAAAATGTAACCATCGGCAACACCTACCCCGGCCACCCGTCCGCAAAGGCTCCGCCTCCGTCTCAAACAGGGGTCCGGTAATCTATCGGCAGGAAGGAAAACATTGAATCAGCTAAAGTGACCAAATTGGAACAGGGGATCACTTCGATTGTCATTCTCTCGGAGTGGGACGCAGTCCCAGGTTGATGTCTAGGGATATGCGTTATCGAATGTCGGAGTGAGGCCTTCCGGAATGACTGTGGGGGCATCGCAACTTGTTCGCCTTTCTTACGGACGGCTTCGTCCCGCGTCGCGCAATCGATCCATTTCTGCAGTCAGTGCGCTTACGATTTCGGGGCGGGCGGCGTACAGATTGTTCAACTCGCCGGGATCATCCACCAAATGATAGAGTTGACCGACCGGCTCGCCGGGCTTGGGTTTTATTCTCGAAGGCTTCGAGAAGCCACCACTGCCCAGAAACGGAATGAGCTTCCAGTCCCCTCTGCGGATGAAGAGGTTGCCCTTGCCCATCCCCAGCAATAATTCCGTGCGAACGGGCGTCACTAGTCCTTCATTGCGAAGTGCGGGAAGGATATTGATGCTGTCCTCGCCGGCCCCGTCCGGCAGCGTTGCGCCGGTCAACGCCGCGAAGGTGGCGAGCATGTCCGCGAAGCATATGAGTTGCCCGCTGGTCGCGCCGGCTTTTATTTTGCCCGGCCATCGCGAGATGAAGGGCATGCGGTGCCCGCCTTCAAACGCATCGCCCTTCATCCCCCGCAAGGGCCCCACAGCGGAGTGGCCGTATTTTAACACGTCCTCGGGATACCAAACAGGCCCGTTGTCACTGCTGAAGAAGACCAGGGTGTTGTCCGAAAGGCCCGCGCGGTCCAGTGCGGCCAATGCCTGTCCAGTGGCATCATCCACCTGTGCGACCCAGTCGGCATACAAATTACCCGCGCTTTTCCCTCTGAATGCTTCAGTGGGAATCCAAGGCGTGTGAGGCGCGGTAAAGGCCAGGTAGAGAAAAAAGGGCTTCGCACCATCGGCGGACTGTTTGCGTTCTTCGAGGTACTTCACCGCCTTGCGCGTGTAAGTCGGCATCACCTCATCCATCTCGAAGTCAGGCGCGATGGCCCCCGCCCGCCAGAAAGCGCCCTGGATCGGACTCCAGTCAGGCGAATGGCTCTCTTCCATGTGGCGGGTCGCTCCAGCAACGCATCGGTCGTTGGCGATGAAAAAATAGGGGGGAATATCGAGCGACGCATGTTGACCGAAGAACGAATCGAACCCGCGATCAAATGGCCCGCCGCGAAGAGGCTTGGAATAGTCAAACGCGTCACCGCCATCGAACCCGAGATGCCACTTGCCGATCATGGCGGTTGAATAACCTTGGTCGTGGAGAAGAGAGGCAATCGTCATGCGTCCGGGTTCGACGAGGGCTTCTTTCGCGGGATTCAGGCTTTCACGCCGGAAGGGAAGCCGCCCGGTCAGCAGGCCGTAGCGCGACGGCACACAGACCGACCCTGCCGCGTGGGCATCGGTGAAGCGCATCCCCTGTGACGCCAAACGATCGATGTGAGGCGTCAAACATTTGGACTGCGGATTGAAGCAGTGCGGATCGCCGTAGCCCATGTCGTCGGCGAGGATAAACACGATGTTGGGCCGCGCGTTCTCAACGACGGCGAAAAGGGCCGACGGGATGAGTAGCAGGGTGATGAACGCACAGAGGATTTTTTTCATGCGGACTTTTCATCCCGTGAATTTTTAACGACTGTGCCGAAGTCACGCGTTTTTTCGGGTTAAAAAAGCATGCCTTCGGCACAGCCGCTCAAATAATCACGAGATGTGTGAGCTTGTCAATGAGTTTGTGACAATGACCATGACAGTTTCTGCCAACTGTGTAACCGCAGTCGTCGCATTGCACTTTCCATCGCCGATGGATGCGCATAAAGTGTGATCCCAAATGGCTCCATCGACCCAGCCGCGTTTTCGATCTGTTTTCGTCCTGATGGCGCGGCGAACTCTGTGGATCGCCGCGTTCGCATTCTGGATGGGCGGATTCAGCTTCTACGGCGGAGTGGTCATCACCGTCGGGGCCAAAGTGGTTGCGGGGGGCGAAAGCGAATTTGGTTTTGTCACCCAGCAGGTCACTTTTTGGCTGAATGTCAGCGGATGTGTCGCGTTGACCATTTTCCTGATCAATCTGCTGGCGGATTGGCGCGCGATGCCGAGGTGGGGTCGATGGGGATTGATGGGAATCTGGATGGCGTTGGCGATGATTCAGGTCGGCCTGATCTGCATCCACCCGGCCATGGATCGGCTTTTGAATCCGGAGAATTTCAGCATCTCGCAACGCCCGCATTTTCGACACCTTCACATGGCGTATCTCATCCTGTCGACGTTCGAGTGGGGCGGATCACTGCTTTTTCTGACGGGAACGATCTGGACGTGGTCCGCGCCTCATTTGCATTTTGTATCGCGTGGGGGTGTACCCGCGATAGCGATGCCCGTACAATAGACGGTCCGGGTGAAGGTCACCGATGCCATGGCAAAAGGCCGTTGCAGGTGTTTTTGCCTAATCGGGTCTTTTGAAAAACTGGTGGCATGGGCGTCTCGCC
>JANXVV010000490.1 GCA_025351525.1 Humisphaera sp.
GATTCCACAGAGAGCGACTCCCTGCGGAATCCGGGTCGTCGCCTAAGGCTCCGATCCCGACGTGTCAAAACAAAGACAATTCAACTTGACTCTCAAATTGACCCAACGTCTCCACCATGCTTTTAGAGCAGTTCGCACAATGTGTGACGATCCGCTTCAACCATAGCCGTAGGCATCCGATTCCCCGTCCAAAGTCCGATAATTCACCCCCGCCGCCACTCCCCCACGTTGTTTGCAGGCCACGTCGAAATGAGTCGATGCTGAAAGAGTATGCATCGCGCCAACACCCCCACCAAACCCCGACTTCTGATCCTCGATGAGGATCGCATCATCGTGCAATCCCTCTCCCAGTTCCTCCGCCGCGAGGGATATGAGGTCAACGGTTCCGGCGACACGGCGGACGCGATGAATTTATTGGACGGGCAGCAATATCAGCTGTTGCTCGCGGACATCAATTTGCCGGGGTTGAAACCCGCCGAGTTTTTACGCGAGGTGAAACGGCGGTGGCCGCAGTTGGTCGTCATCGTCATCACGGGGTATGGGTCGATCGAAGGGGCGGTCGAGGCGACGAAGATGGGGGCGTTTGATTATCTGACCAAGCCGATCGTCGATGAGGAAATTCGTGTCGTGATCGAGAAGGCGGCCAGGCAGCAGTCGCTTCTCTACGAGAATCAAACCCTCAAGCAGCAACTCAATCTGCGCTTCGGCCTGGAGAATGTCGTGGGGCACGATCATCAGATGCTGAAGGTGTTTGAGTTGGTGGAGGCGGTGGCAGACAGTCGCACGACGGTGCTGATGACGGGGGAAAGCGGCACGGGCAAATCGCTTTTGGCGCGGGCGATCCATCGGCGGTCGCCGCGACGGGATAAGCCGTTCATTGAAGTGAGCTGCGGCGCGCTGCCGGAGACTCTGTTGGAATCGGAGTTGTTCGGGCACGTCAAAGGCGCGTTCACCGGGGCGATCGCCGACAAGAAGGGGCGGTTCATGGCTGCCGATGGGGGGACGATTTTTCTCGACGAAATCAATTCCGCCTCGCCCGCCTTCCAGGTCAAACTGCTGCGCGTTTTGCAGGAGCGGGCGTTCGAACCGGTCGGCAGCGACGACACGAAGACCGTCGACACGCGGGTGATTCTGGCGACGAATGTCGAACTGAGCCAGCTTGTCGCCGAGCAGAAATTTCGCCAGGATTTGTACTATCGGATCAACGTTCTGAACGTGAAGCTGCCGGGCCTGCGCGATCGGCTGGGTGATATTCCGCTGGTGGCGAACCACTTTCTACGGCGGTTCATGCAGGACAGCACGCGCGAGATTCTCGGATTCACCGATGCCGCGATGGCCGCGCTGCAGCGGTACAACTGGCCGGGCAATGTGCGAGAACTGGAGAATGCGGTCGAGCGGGCGGTGGTTCTTTGTCGAAGGCCGCAGATTGATGTGGAGGATCTTCCGGAGACGATCCGGTTTTACAGTAGTCGCCCCGCCGCGTGGTTAGTTGAGGGGAGCGGGGAGATGGATCAGGCGATGCCGTTGGAGACGGCGATGGAAGGCCCGGAACGCCGGATCATCGAGCGAGCGTTGAACCGGAATCAATGGAATCGTCAGGCGACGGCGGCGGAACTGGAGATCAACCGCACGACGCTCTACAAAAAAATGCGGAAGTATTTGCTGGATGTGGGGGAGACGAATTGAAGCCGTTCAATTGCAGTGTATCGATTTTTGAGAGCATGTTTAGGAACACGGCTGGATTTGCCGTAGCATGGGCTACCAGCCCATGCTACGACAGCCTCCGCCGTGTTTTTAAACATGCTCTAAGACAAATCACGCCTTCCGCCGGTTCCACGCCTCTATCTTCGCCCGGGCCGGTTCCATAAAAATGTCAACAATCGACGGCACCATCGTCGCGAAACCAAGCCCCCACCGGGCGGCATCCAGGGGCCATAATTCCGGCACCGGACTGGCGATGGCGCGAACCATCCGCAGGGCGACCTGCTCCGCCGTCTGCACCATCTGGGCGGACGAATCGGGCGGAAGCGTCGCGCCGCCCTGCCCTTCGGATTCCCTGAAAAAATTGGTTTTCGTCCCCACCGGATGAACGCTGGTGACGGCGATCTTGCCGGGCTTCAATTCCACCCGCAGCGCCTCGGCAAATCCCAACTGCGCGGATTTTGTCGCGGAATAACTCCCGAAATACGGCAACCCCCTTCGAGCGGCGGCGGACGAGACGATCATCATCTGCCCGCGAAATCCATCCACGAGGCCCTGCTTCTCCATCACCGGCGCGGCGGCGCGGATGCAGTCGATCGTCCCGAAGACATTCGTCGCGAACATCGCCCGCATCTCATCCGCCGAGGTGCCGACCACCGTGCGGACCATCCCGTAACCGGCGTTGCAGACAAGCGTGTCGATCCTCCCGAACCGCGCCACGCTCGCCGCGATCAACCGCTCGCATTGATCCGGGCGCGACACATCGCAGCCGACGCACAGATGCCTTCCCCCCAGTGACAGGTTAATATCCGCTAACTTATCCTCCCGACGAGCCGCCAGCACCAGCTTCGCCCGCTTTCGCGTCAGGGCCTGTGCCAATGCCAAGCCGATCCCGCTGCTGGCGCCGGTGATGACGACGACCATGTCTTCGATGTGTCTTCCCATGAA
>JANXVV010000521.1 GCA_025351525.1 Humisphaera sp.
GCTCATAGACGTATCCCAGTCCCAGCGACAAAACGAAAATCGGAGGGGCCATCCACAGCGGGTGGAAGCTGGCGAAAATGAGCGAGGTTAAAAGGATCGCCATCCATCCGTGCCAGGGCGCGGGTTGCAGCAATCGCGCAGGCAATGGCATCGGTTGATAGGGCCGCACGACGGGACTGACCGGCGTGATCCCCTCATTGCCGGGAACGATTTCCAAGTCGGCGAGAACGGGAAGAGGCGGCTCGGCGATTTCGGTCGCGATCGGCTTGGCCATGAGCCGCATCAGCATCTGTCGGAACAGCGTTTGAAGATGCCCGCGAAATAGAAATTCTTCAAACAGCGGGGCGCAAATCGTGGCCCCGATGGCGATCGAAATGCCCGCGCCGCGCGTTTGGGATTGACCGAGACTTTTCAGCAGCACGTGTTCAGTCGGATGTTGAAACCGCAGGTACTGATAGAAGACATTCAGGAACATCAATGTCCAGAACACCGGTGGGCCGGCGATGAGAAATCCGATGATGCCGCTGAAAAGGCCGGGTCGAAATTTGCGGGGACTGAGGCCGAGTCGATCCAGCCAGCCTTCTTTCATGAACAGGCCCGCCGCCAGCATGACCAGGAATCCGAGCGTGGGGGGAACGGTGCTGAGGAAGGCCCAGTCGCGGGTGGTGAGGAGCGACTCGACGTTGGCGGGAATGTCTTTCAGGCCGGCCTGCTTCCACTGCGATTGCCGGTATCCAAGATACGCCGACTGGACACAGATCCAAGTGCAGATGGTGATGAAAAAGACGAGCAGGAGAACGCCGGCGCCCTGTTCCGGCAAGCGCTGGGGGCCGACGATGTCATTGCGGCGGAAGACGCCGAAACGCTTTGCCAGGATGAAGGAGAGCGCGGTGAAAAACAGGATGATGAGCAGGGGTATGGCAGCGATGGGGGGATCGGGAACCGCCGCGGATAAAATTGACATTCAGGTCTTCCGGTTTAGAGTGCAAAGCCCAGGCAGCGGGGATGGCTAAGCCGCCAGCGGCCGCTGGCGAATTAGCCATCCCCGCGCGATACCCTGCCATTCTACGCAAGCCTAAGATGTTTACCACGATCCACCTTTATGAGCAGCATCCTCGACAAAATCGTCCAAACCAAACGCGAAGAAATTGCCGCGCGACAACCGCAACGCCCCATCGAATTATTGAAGGAAGAGATTGCAACCCTGGGCCGCCCGCGCAACTTTTTCCATGCCGTCACCCACAAGGCGACCGGCAAGAATGCCAAACCCCTCAATCTGATTGCCGAGATCAAGAAAGCCTCCCCAAGCGCGGGGGTGATCCGGGAGAACTTCGATCCGGTGGAGATTGCCGAGATTTACGCCGCCAACGGGGCCGATGCGCTGAGCGTGTTGACGGATGAGCGGTATTTTCAAGGTCATCTCAGCTACATCCACGCCGTGCGCGATGCGGTGCAGTTGCCGGTGCTGCGGAAGGATTTCATCGTCGACCCGTACCAGGTGTATGAGTCGCGGGCCGCCGGGGCCGATGCGATTCTGCTGATCGCCGAGTGTCTGGAGATGAGCCAACTGATCGACCTGCAAATTTTGGCGATTGAATTGTACCTGACGGTGCTGATCGAGGTTCACGATTTGGAAAATCTCATTCGCGTCCGCGACCGGGTGATCGGTTTTCCGCACAAAAGTTACAGCCTGCTCGGAATCAACAATCGCGACCTGCGGAATTTCAAGACTGACCTCGGCAACACCATAAGAATGGCCGAGTTGGTGGAAGACCGCAGCGTGTTGGTAAGCGAGAGCGGAATCAACACGCACGCCGACATCAAGAAACTGGCCGCCGCCGGTGTCAGCGCGGTCCTCGTCGGTGAGACGCTCATGCGGAGCGAAGATATCGGGGCGAAGATGAGGGAGATGATGGGGGGAAGTTGTCAGTGAGGAAGTGGACAGTGGGGAAGTTGCCGGAAAATGCAAAAGCGGGCGATCTGTTTCAGATCGCCCGCTTTTCTACCATTAACTAATCACTTCCCCACCAACAACTTCCCCCACTTCTTCTCATAACCCGCCCGGTTTCCCTTGCCCGCCGCCCATCATTTTCAATTGAATCGTGGTGGTGACCATGGCTTCGATCAGGTCGGCGGGGATGAAAATATCCTCGCGGACTGCTGGGCCATCGGTGCCGATGGCGATGCCGATCGGGGCCAGATCGGGCTTGATGTTCACCGGGATCGGCATGCCCATCATCTTTGCATAGTTAGTGCCGGTGGTCACGAATTGGCCGAGATCGAAGTAGAACACCCCGAGGCGGGTGGCGGGCAGATTGCGGGTGACCATCTGCACATTCGGCTGCTTCGACAGCGAGTCGTTATTTTCCTTTGCCGCCTTGATCGCCGTGCCGATCATCGCATCATCCAGACCGAGCACCGTCAGCAGGTGCTGGTCATCCAGGACGGCATTGTAACCGGTGGCGCCGGCCGGGCCGTACATCATCGTCATCATCTGCTTGGCTTGGGCGGCGGTGCCTTCGTTGCCGGTGATTTCGGTGGTGAACTGCGTAAACGAAATGCCGTCGATGGTTTTGGCGTTCGGGGTGAAGACGGTCTTCGTCTGCGGCTGATTCGGGATCAGCGCCATCAACTGCTGCTGGGCCTCCAACATCTGCTGCTGCCCGGCAACGAGCACCTTGGCATCGCCTTTGGTGATCGTCACCGATTGAATCAGCGAGCTGGCTCCGAGCGCGCCGGTCGGGGCGATCAAGCCGATGACCTGACCTTTGTTCACCGCCATCAACTGCTTGACGGATTCGAGCATTTTCACGATGGGCTTCAACTCATCACCGCTAGTGGCCAACTGCGCCTCGATCGGCTTCAGCAGGTCCGCCAGCATTTTCGCGCCTTCGTCGCCCGCCGTGGTGCCACCGCCGAAAAACAGGTATTTCGCATCGGGCAATCCGGCCAGCATCGGGGCATCCGTGCCCTTGATCGCGGCGAATGATTTGCCGAGATACGAATCGCCCTTGAAATCGGCCAAAATCGAGGTGGCGATCCCCTCCTTGTTCAGATTGAAGCTGAGCGTGGCCGACGTCGAATCGGCGAGGAATTCCTCGCCCATCGCCAATCCCTGCATCACGACGGCTTTGATCAGCGGCGCATATTTCGCGGTCTTCTCGTCCTTGGTGAAATTCTTTTCAACCTCTCCCAGAATCGTTTCCTTTTTATCCTTGAGCAGCTTGTCGAGCTTCGGGCCGAGAACCAAAAAATTGACGATGGTCACCGCATCTTTGCCGGCCAATTCCTTGGCGGCCACACCGGTGGGTTTAAACCCGTCGGGCTTTTTGGCAAGCAGTTCCTTGGTCGGTGCGATCGCGGCGTACTTGCCCCAGTTCATGGCGTAAGTCGCTTCCTTATCCTTCTCACCCTTCACCGTCATGGTAAACACGTCCATCTCGCCATCCTTCTTCGCATCGGCAAAATTGCCGATGAAGGCGGCGTAGTCGGTGACCGGAACTAAAATCAGCAACGGGGGCTGCGCGCCGTCCAGATCGCCGTTGGTCAAAACGATGGCGGCATCGGCATTACGGTCAACGCCTTTGGTGATTCCGCCCGATTCCAGCAACGCCCCCAACGGGTCGGCGGCCTGCGGAGCCATCTCCACCAACCCCCACTGCTTGGCCAGCGCCGCAGCCTTGTCATTCACCTCGGTCAGATTTTTGATCCGAAAGACCACCAGCGCATCGCTCGGCACCAGATCCAAAACCTGTGCCTGATTCGCGGTGACCCACAACGTCATCACCGAAACGGCAACGCAAAACGGCATCTGTCGAAAAAATCGCTTCATATCTGCTCCTTCAATCTTCCTGAAAAAATGTGATGTCTCGATCCGCGAGCCATCGTACAATTGAATGCCAGACGGTCAACCGAAAATACGTTACCCCAAACGTCGCAAACCCGGCTATTATAAAAGAGTGATCTTGTTTGTATTCGCAAGGATTTGATCGATGCGTCTGCCTTTGCTGGAAATGCCTGCCCCCGCCCGCCGAGCCGTTGAATCCCATTTCGACACCGGCCCACGGTCCATCTCGGCGGTTCGGGTGCTGCGGATCAGCATCACCGACCGCTGCAACTTTCGCTGCGTCTATTGTATGCCGGAAGAAGGCGTGCAGTGGTTGCCGAAAGAGGGCATTCTGACGTTCGAGGAAATTTCAGAAGTCGTGAAAGCCGCCATCGTCATCCATGGCATTCGGCGATTCAAACTCACCGGCGGTGAACCGACCGTGCGGCATGGGCTGGTCGACTTGGTCAAACTCCTCCGAAATATCGACGGCATCGAAGACCTCTCCCTGACCACCAACGGCATGTTGATGAACGAGATGGCACGGCCCTTAAAAGACGCCGGCCTCGATCGGGTGACGATCAGCTTGGACAGCCTGCGCCCGGATCGCTTCCGCCGTATCACCCGCACCGGCGAACTGGCCACTGTGCTGCGCGGCTTGGATCGGTGCGAGTCGGTCGGGCTGGATTCGCTCAAGGTCAACTGCGTGACGATGCGCGGCACCAACGAAGATGAGTTTGCCGATTTCGCCCGGCTGACCCTCGATCGAAACCTGACGGTGCGATTCATCGAGTACATGCCCCTCGGCGATGCAGCTTTGATGCACACGATCGGCTCGTCGAAAAAAGTCGCGGAGGAAGAGATCGGCCCCGCCGGTGGATGCGGCGCGCAGGATCGCGGCGAGGATGCGTTCATCCCGGAAGCCGAGGTGCGCGACCGGATCGAGGCCGATCTCGGCCCGCTGGTTTCCGTCGATCGAGAGAGTGAATCGGGTGTCGGGCCGGCCATCCCGTACCGTCTGGCGTTGGGCAATCCGGTTGGCCGCATTGGATTTATCAGCGCGATGTCGGCTCCATTTTGCGCCACCTGCAACCGTCTTCGCCTAACCGCCAACGGCGTGCTTCGATCGTGCCTTTTTGAAGGCGGTGAAGTGGAAATTCGCGACCTGCTCCGCCGAACCAGCGAACCGCAGAAACGGCGTGAAGCGCTGGCCCATGCGATGGCCGAGTGCGTGCGACTGAAACCGGATGTTCATTCGATGCGCGGGAATCAGCAGATGAGCCGTATCGGGGGATGACCAATTTGTGGCGATTGCCAGGGAATGCAATGATCTCGACGCGACATACCCAGTCACTCGACGAATTTCGCCGGAAAGCAACGGAAACGCTCGACCGACTGAGCCAGACAGGCGAGGCGGAAATCCTGACCGTCGACGGCGAAGCCCGTGCGGTGCTCCTGTCACCGGCTGCTTATGACGAACTGGCGGAAGCGAGCAATGTCTCTCGCGATGTGACGGTGATTCGACAGGCCGTGCGTGAACTCGATGATGGCAAAGGGCGGGACGCCAGGCAACCGGTTTGCTAAAACGTCTGTTAGGGACTCCAATTTATTCTCCTCTAATAACCACCTGCACATGAGTGGTGCTGCGGTGTAACATTAGAGTGGCGAGATGTCTGTATCACGAATAGGCCCATGCGATTTCAATCGAACAATTTGACGAATGAAACTCGAATCATTTATTGCGCGCTCGGCCTCGCTCTCTACG